>CANQUD010000004.1 GCA_947626935.1 uncultured Clostridia bacterium
TTTGTTCTTTCTTCCTCTCGTTCCCATAAAAATATGCACCTCCAAAAGTGTCTAACTTTTGGGGTGCATATCAAAACAGCCCTCGCTTTTTTACTTCACCAAATTGAAGTTTAATAATCTAACAGTCTGCCATAGTCATTCCATTCGCCGAACATTTTACCTTGTTTGGTCTCCACGATTAAGTGTGCCAACATTTTGTCGTACATCTCTGGGTTTCGTTTCTTATAGAAGGCGATATTTCCCGTTCGCACCCTTTGGTATAAAGGAGGAAATGATTTGAACTTTGACCACGCCTGCGCAGCCTTCAACGCCGTCTCAATGTCAGGATCAATATGAAAACTGCGAATTCCCATAGCAGGGAGAACTACTCTTCCCGCATCAGTCATAAGACCTAAAGCTTCCGATCTGCGAACTCGCTCCTTGTTTAGTTCTGTCCATTTGCTCCCCTTTTTACGGGGCGTAAAGCGCTGCAACCTCTTTCCGTCAATGATTCGGTGGGTGCTGTCTATCCAACCATAGCAAAGTGCCTCTTCCACAGCATCAATATACCAAAAGTGGGTGTCGTCAACAGGCTTCCCGCGCTTTACATCAACCCAGCATTCTATCTCTTGTTCTGAATAAACGCTGAGCCATTCACGAAATAATTTGCGGCAATCGACTTGTAAAATATTCTTATACTCCATTACTTACTTGTTCTCGCCAAATTCCTGTTTATCGCCCCCATTATATCATAACGACACAGAAAACGCAAGATATCAGAAAGCCAAATGTCATTCCCCTATGGGAGTTGATTTATACGCGTGTTTATGATATAATCAAGATACGATAAAGAATTACCCCATGGAGAAATCATGACAAAGAAAGAGGTTGCACAAACGATCGTTGATATTTGCAGAAACGACGCTTCATTCTGCAAAGATATTGAAGGCGGAAACGCTGACCGCTTTTTGTCTGAAATTTCGGAAGAAATGGACGAAAAAACTTTTTTATTTTGCATCGATAGTTACCTTGCCTCTTTCGGTGTGCGCGGGCATCTTTATTTTTATAAAAAGAGCAATGTGCCCTATTCTATAGGTTTTCGAGTTAGACAATATCAAGATAGCTTATTTATTACATCTTCCGAGGAAGAATTGCCTCTCTTGAAGGGTGACGAAATCATCGCAATAAACGGAACCCCCATTGCGCAGGTTGCCGAAAAGTATCCCGTATTTTTCCATGAGGGATCCGCACGGTGCGGAGATAGCTGGGAGAAGATCATTTCCTATTCCGATACTGTTACCGTCAAGAGAACGGACAAGATTTTTGAGTATATTGTCCGCACCGATGTTAAGAGGACGGAAAGACCGTCGTTTGAGTGTAAAAAACTTGCTGATGACTGTTTATATGTGCGTTTCAACAATTTTTCCGATGAAACGGAAATACAACATTTTCTTGCCGACTACAAAGGTGAAATCGAATCTACCCAATACCTCATAATAGATGTTCGCGAAAATTCGGGCGGGAGTGATACCGTGTTTCTGCCGCTCCTCAAATATTGCCTCAGAGAGAACGATGATTTAAGCGGTAAACCGATTTTCACCTCGACAGAAGAAATTCTTTTTACGGAACGGAACGTCGAAAATCGTATTAAGTTATACAAGAGCTATTTCGATCAGGCTGAATCCGAAGAAATGCGCAAGTATTTTGAGGAACAAATCGAGAAACAGATCATCAACAAAGGAAAAGGGTTTGTTCAAGTGGAGGCGGACAGCTTTTCGTTTGCGATGTCCGGCTCACGCCTGCCCGAAAAAATCGTCGTGCTTACTGATTGTGATTGCGCATCGTCGGGAGAGAGTTTTGTTGAGATAGTTTCAAAACTTGACAAAGTTACTGTTATTGGTCGCCCCACCATGGGGATATGTGATTATTCCAATCTTGCATACTTCGATTTCGGAGAGTACGTTTTACATTATCCGACATCGCGAAGCAAGGCGATCGACGAAGGACGAGGGACAAGAGGGAAAGGCTTACAACCCGATATCTTGATTCCATGGTCGCCAAAACACATTCGTGAGGACATTGATATCACGACTGCATTCGATTTTTTAAGGACGAAATAAATTTCAAATTTTTTGAATAGAAAGAAGGCGAGGGCGGTCAACCCTCACCTTTTTACTTCACTAGATTGAAGATCATCAATGTTATCCCGAAAAGCGGTTTGCTCTTTGGCGACGACGTTCTGTCGCCTCATCGGAATGATCGATAAATTGATAAATTACTCCATATTCGAAAGAAAAATCCTTTTCGGCGGACAGTTCCCACTCGTTTACATCGATCGTCTGCTGCCCTTTGATTTCGGTCTTTTTCCCCAGCCAAAGGTCAACAATCATAAATACATCTTGTTTGAGAAGCTGTTTTTTGGCAAACGCTTTCAGCCATTTGAGTTCTTCCAGCGCATTTGTCGCATAGTTATCAGATATAACAGAGCGATACCGCGTTTCGTAATCAAGCCCAAACTCACTGTCTATGGCGTAAAGGCAAAAATCATTCAAAACATTGTGCAAACATTGTTTTTCCTGTTCGGTCAACTCTGCTCTGAACGCTATCCCGCTGTTGTACCACATGTCGCCGTCATGTATGGTCGGTAAAATATCTTTGTATTTGTAAGCCGTCTTTTGCAGCGGTACTTCTAAAGCCAGAAAACATTTCATTGACATATTTCGTTTTCCCCGCCAAATTCCTGTTTATCGCCCCCATTCTATCACAACGACACAGAAAAAGCAAGATATCAGAAAGTCAATTTGGCATATAGGCAGCCGGTCTTGACGATCTCATGCCTATATGCCATTATCGATCATTTCCGATCGCCGATAGAATGTTCCCGATATCGTCGTTCAGACAGATCGATTGCTTTTGGATCTGTTCGGGGCAGAAGGCTTCGCCGTAATTGATACAGATATATGTTGCTCGTCTATTCTGCGCGGTCAGCCGCCAGAACGGATATTTGATGATCGCGGGCGTATTATACCCCACGCCGAGTTCGAGATAGAGAATGTTGTCCCGCTTATGCGCGTTGATAAACCGTTCGTAACGCTCGCAAGCCGCATGCCACCCTTCGTCCTCGACAAACTGGTCATCCGAGCGCAGATTCATCGTCATCGGCTTGCCGCAGACGGGACAATGCGGAATAAGTTCGGTCGGGATGCACATCTCCCGTTGTTCCGCTACCATGCGGCGGACAATTTCCTCATTGTCATACGTCTTGTTATGACAAGGCACCGAACATTGAAACAGCCCATAGTCCCCCTGTGTGTAAAAGAGCCGCTTTTTGTCGAATCCCGCCTTCTGAAAACAGTGATCGACGTTGGTGGTGATGACAAAATAGTCCCTGTCCTTCACGAGGTCGAAAAGGGTTTGATAAACAGGTTTTGGCGGGGCCATGTAGCGGTTGACGAGGATATACCTCGACCAATACGCCCAATGCTCTTCGGGCGTATCATACGGATAAAACCCGCCCGCATACATGTCATGAAAGCCGTATTTCTCTTCAAAATCCGAGAAATATTTTTCAAAACGTGACCCCATATAGGTAAAACCAGCCGCCGTGGAAAGCCCCGCCCCCGCGCCGATCACAACAGCATCGGCACACGCAAGGATCTCTTTCGCCCTTTCGGTTTGATCCGAACAGTCCATGCTTCCTCTCCCAAGATGAAATCGGCGGCAAAAGGTCTTACCTTCCGCCGCCATGAAATGTTAACCGATCTCCGCGTCCGCCGCAGTATATGTCCCGAGAGAATTCTCTTTGACCTGAATGCAGATGTACTTGATCGCGCTTTGCTCCGACGCATAGAATCTGCGTTTGGCGGAAGGAGCGATCCTGAGCCAGTCTCCCGCGGAGAGCTGCACGCGCTCCCCGTCGATCTCTGCACAGCCTTCACCCTCGAGAACGCCGTAGATCTCCTCATTCTGCTTGTGCGAGTGGACGAACGGGACACTTGCCCCCTTGGGAAGTTCGTTCACGCTTACCTCGGCGCCCGTAAGCGCGAGCACATCATGCAACTCCGTACGCGCCCCCTCTTTGACGCTTGTCTTGCTGAAATTCTTTGCCATGACACACCTCCTGAATTTGAAATTTTGATCACTTGGATCGGATCGATCATACCACTTTCGCAAAGAAATTGCAAGATTGTTACATTTCTATTATCGGAAAATAAATTTGTAACAAGGTTTCTGTTTTGAACTATTGACAACTATCTCCCCTCTGTGCTACAATAACGGCGACTTTCAAAAAAAAGGAAGGAAACCGAGATGTTGACGAAAGCGGAACTGCCCGAATGCCCCGTGGCGACCACGGTGCAGCTCATCGGGAACAAGTGGAAACTCTTGATCATCCGAAATTTGAACTATGACGGAACGCAGCGGTTCACCGATCTTTTCAAGACGATCCCCTCGATCAGTAAAAAGGTCTTGACGGACAACCTGCGTGCGCTCGAAGAGGACGGGTTGATCGAGCGAAAGGTCTTTGCCGAAGTGCCGCCGCGCGTGGAGTATTCTCTCTCTCCGCTCGGGAGTTCGCTCCGACCCCTTCTCGACGCGATGTCGGACTGGGGAACGGAATACAAGGCATCCGTTCAAGCTTGATCCCAAACGGTCACAGACCGAACAGAGGCAGATATCATGAAGAAAATCCTGACCATTGTGCTTGCCCTGCTTCTCCTCGCGGGAAGTTTTTGCACGGGATGCGGCGAGGAGAAGGATCTTGTCACCGTGACGCCCGCCGACACGAGCGAGGGCTCATCAACCCCGGGAAGGGTTACATGCATTACGGCGCCCCGATTACCAGCGGTTAAAGACCCGCATGTTCCTCGTGGGAACGGGGTATCATCACTTCAACTGGTGTGACCTCATGAACGAGGACGGAGAATACGACTTCACGAAGATCAGGGATTGGATGGCGACATACACGAAGTTCGGTCGTCCGTTCGGGTTTGGAGTGATGGCGGTGAACACCTCTTCGGAAAAGGAGTACATCACGCCGAAATACGTATTCGACGAGGGCGCGGAGCATTTCACCCACAGGAACGGCGAATCTACGCAGATCATCCCCGATTGGAAGGACCCCGTCTTTCTCAAAGAGGGGAAGCGGCTCGCGACCGAACTCGGGAAAGAATTCAACGGCGACAAAATTGTGTCTTTCGTTGAGATCTTGTCCTACGGGAATTGGGGAGAACAGCTCCTCTTCAACATCGAGACGGGCGACCCCGATTACATGAAAAAGCAGAGCATTTTGCCCGAATTTTTCCGCGACAACTATGTACAGCCCTATCTCGACGCCTTTCCCGATACCTTTCTCTACAACTCTTGGGGAACAGAGGAGTTCGACGAGGTGTATTTGGAACTCGCGGATCGGGGCGTTGCCCTTCGGCGGGACGGCATCATCAAGTACACGAACGGACTCGATACTCTCGCCGCAAGTGCCCAAAAGCTCCCTACGGGATTTGAATTTTCGAAGAGCTACAAGCGCTTCATCGAGGAAGGTATGACGAATGAAGAATTCAACCGACGCCTCGAGGAAGCGATTGCAATCGCCAAACCCTCCTACATCAATTTCGACGACGATTGGTATGACCAAAATCAAGCGTATGTCGAGGAGCTTGCCAACCGCATGGGCTACTATTTCCGTCTGAAAGAGGCAACCTACCACAGCGATCTGAAGGCGAACGGGGAAATGACGCTGTCCTTCCGAAATGACGGGGTCGCGCCCGTCTACGGACCGTGCAGTGTCTTTGTCGGGCTGCTCGACGGAGACGGAACTATCGTCCGAAAGTTCGCGACGGCATGCGACCCTGCAAGCTGGCTTCCCGATACGACCAAAACGGAGCGCTTTACGGTCGACTTCTCCGCAGTCCCCGCAGGGAATTACCGACTCGCGGTCGGACTCTTCCAAAACGAGAGCGACCCTTCCCCCACCTATCTTCTCGGGAGCGAGGGAAAGACGGAGAACGGCTGGTACGCCCTCGGAGACGTCGTTCTCTGAACCAATCATCCATCAAAAAAGACGGCGCTGCCGTCTTTTTTGATGGATCTGAAAAGTAAAATACAGGGACCATGTCCGAGAGAACAGCTCCTCAAATCAGCTCTTTCTCTTCTTTCGTACGAGGAACACGATGACGACTGCGGCAACGGCGAGAACGGTGATCGGGATGACGATGCCGAGGATGAGTCCGAGGTTGGAACTCTCTGCGGGACAGCTGACGAACGTGATGTCGTAATTGTCGCTCGAAACGCCGCTCGGGACCATGACGCGCTTGCCGTTTTCCTCTGCATATTCGATCTTGAGTTCGCCCGAGAGGACGCTCTCGTCCTCCCCTTCCGCAAATCCGCTGTAGACGGGATCCCCCGCCTCGTTGACGGAGACGGTCAGTTTTGCCCTGCCGATCTCGACCATGACGGTCATCTCCTTTCCGCTCTCGGCGAGCGCATAATAGGTCCCGCCGTCGAGAGAAACAGAGAGCTTCACCGCGCGGATGCCCGCATTCTTGTCCGAAAGGGTCGCCTTGACGTCGAGCACAAAGTCTTTGGAGAAAGCGGGATCGATCTCGGAAAGCGTCTCGGCGTTGAGGTAGACGACATGGGAAAGGTCAAGCTCGACTTTATCCGTCCCGTCGTACGTCTTACCCTTGGCGGTGATGCCGCTGACGATTACCTCGACGGTGATATTCTTCTCGCGGAGCATCATCTCACGGATGCGCTCGAATGCGGACGTCAGACGCCCGATCGCCTCTTCCGTCTCCTTGACGGTCGTGCTTGCATCGATCTCGCTGAAAGCCGCGGAGAGCGCAAGTTCGATCTCCGTGACGAACTCCGATCTCTTGATCTCCGAGAACGCGGGATCCCCGTTCACCTGCTGCAGGAGCGCATCCGCAGCCGTCTGCGCTTCCGCCCGCTTTTCCGCCTTGGCGATGGCAAGTCTCTGCGCCGCCTCGTCGTCGGGATCCGTTTCTTCTTCGGGCGCCCGCTCCTGTCCCTTGACATAGACGATCATGTTGACCGTGATATTCTCCGTGACGGCGATCTCCTCGCCGAGTTGGACGTTCATCTCCGTCGTCGCGTTGAGGTCATCGATCCCCATGAGCGGATCCTTTGTCACGAGGCTGTAGCTCGTGAAGGAAAATTCCGTCCCCTCGGGGAATGCGCCCTTTAGGAGCGTCTCCGTGGGATCTTCGAACTTGAGCAGATCACCGTGCCGCATTACCCTGTTTTCGTAGAACTCGCCGTTGATCTCGTAGGTCACGTTGTACGTATTTTTCGTGAGATCGGCATTGATGATGTAGAACGGTTCGGTAAGTTCCAGTTCGAACCCGTCGAGGTCGGCGCGGTCGAAATAGAGCGTATCCTGCTGCCCCGCTTGAAGGATCAGGGAGACGATGTGATATCCCGTCGGAAGGGTGCGGAGAGAGATCGTGTAGACAGAACCGAAGGGAGCGAGATCGAGCACCGTGTCCGTGCCGTCGACGAAACCTGCGCCATCCTCGGTAAAGGAATACATGACATAGACGGGCATATCCACGACATCGGCAAGGAGCCAGATATCGTCGCTTTGGGCTGTATAGGTATCAAAGTCGACGAAATCGGGAGCATAGGTGCCGTCGGCATTCTTTGCGAAGAATCCGTTGATGTAGCCGCCCGAAGGCACGAGCGACTCGTCATGACAGCTGACGAACTGGATCTTGGAGCCGTATGGATAATATCTCGTCGCATAGACGACATCTTCCCCGTCCTTCGGGACGGCATAGTTCACGAGGAGCTTCTTGGTCAATTTTGCGGTGTAGACGCGGTCTGAATCGGTCTCCGCCGTCTCATACGCCTGATACAGACTCCCCCCGTATTCCCAGCCGTTAAAGACGTACTTTTCGGGGTCGATCTTCGGAAGGCTGAAGGGTTCGGACGGCATGACATGGTAGACAAGATTTTCCGTCCCCGCGTCGTCGTTCCCGATCGAAAATTCCACGCGGGGCTTGTCTGCAAGGGTTGCCTTGAGGAGCATGTCGCCGTTCACCTCGATCTCCTCGCCGACGGAGTACTTTCTCCCCTCTCCGTCCGTCCAGCTCATGACATATCTCGTCTTTTGATAGTCGCCGCCGAGCGCTTCGAGAACAAATCTGTACCCCGGGAGACAGTTGCGGGATGTCTGTTCACCGTCCACTTCCAGCGTAACGGTGAAAGCTTCCAGCTCGAGGCGGACTTCCCGCTTGCCGTTGAGGACGACTTTGCCGCGGTTTGTCACAAAATGTCCCACATCCCCTTCCGAGAGATCGAAATCTGCCGTAAACAGGACGAGACTCGTCTCTTCCGAATCGGTGACGACGGAGATCGGACTGACGTACGCCTCGGGGAGTGAACCCTTCACAAAGACGGGCGTCCCCGCTTCCTTGAACAGCGTGCCGCCGACCCTGCCGCCCGACATGCTCGCAGACTGCCCGCCGAACCATACGGCATACTGCGTCGCATTGTCAAAGACATCTGCCGTGAAGTCGCCCGTTTCGCCGTAGAGATAGACGGCGGAGCCTTCTTCGCAGACATTCTCCGTGACGGAAAGCGGCGCATGCGTCGTCTCGTCGCCATAGACATAGAAGGGCCTCGCGCCCGTCGAGGAACGGGCATAACAGATCGCAGCGCCGTTCTCCGCGGCACGGTTTCCCCTCATGGAGCCGCCGTAGACCGTCACTTTGCCGTCCGCATAGACGGCGCCCCCGCGGAGTGCGGTATTTTCGGTGAAGGTACAGCTGTGAAGTTCCCCGACGCCGCCGAGGAAATTCCCGAATCCCCCGCCGAGATCCGCTTTATTTTTCGTGAAGGTGCAATTTCGGAAAATTGCCGTGTGTCGGAGATAGACGCCGCCCCCTTCCGTCGCCGTGTTCTCCGAGAATGTGCAGTCGGAAAATTCCACGTCCTTTGCGTTGATGTAGACGCCGCCGCCGAGCCGCGCCACATTGTTGCGGAATGTACAGTTCTTGGCGGAGACAGCGCCGCCGTCGATGCGCAGACCGCCGCCCAACGCCCCGTTGCCGCTCTTGAGAAGATTGTTTGCGAAGGTGCAATTCTCCGCCGTGAACGTTCCGCCCTGCATGAGAATGAGAGGGTTGTTCGTGGAAATGTTCCCGCCGTCGAAGAGGAGCGGCGCTCCCGTCTCTCCCTTGAGCGTCAAAGATCCCGCCGTCACCGTCCCGTCCTCTTCCGTCCTTGAGACGACGGTGAAGATCGGCTGGGGACCCCCTTTCGTGACGATACAGCTTCCCCGCGCGGCCACGGTGACGGTCTTGTCGATGAGAATGCCCGTTTCAAAAGTGTCTTTGAGGAGAAGGATCGTGTCCCCATCCTTCGCTGCGGCGACCGCTTCATAGAGAGAGCCGAATTTGACGCCGTCGATCTCGCAGATGCTCTCGAGACTCGTCGCGGGACTCTTGACATCGCTGTTCTTGGAAGTATGCAGCGCTCTGTCATAGGCGACGACACGGTATTTGGGCGTCGTCCCCCTGTAATCGGTCGGGTCGAGGAACATCTTGTCATAGGTGAAGCCGATGACCTTCCACTTGCCCGAGGAGCCTTCCTGAATTTCGAATCCGAGGTGAGCGTCCCGCTCTGCCCCCTGTATCTCGAGAATGAGGTTGTAGCCGTCTCCGCTCTTCGTCACAGACTTGATCGCGGGCGTCTCCGTGCCATTATAGAGTTCGCTCTTTTCGGCGTCGGGATACCGCGCCCACCATTCCGCGGCGTCGAGATACCAGAGTTTGGGTCTCTCTCCCGTGCGGATGCGTCCCTCTTCCTTTGCCTTCTGCATCACGGCTTTGAATGCCTTGGACGTATTCTCGCCGTCCGCCTCGAAGATATAGTCGTTCGTGCCGAGGTTGTACCCCCATCTCTCGAAATAGTAGGAAAGATCCTCTTGGACGACGAGCGAGGAAAGGTAGACCTGTTTTTCGGTCGCGCTCATGGAGCCGAGGGACTTCTTCTCCTCGTCGGAAAAGCCCTTGAAAACGTCCTCATAGCGGTAGAGGTTGTCGAGCCTTGCCCAGAAGCCGTTCCAATAGCTCTCGATCAGCCACCAGAAGATGAAATTGCCGCGGTTCGTATTCCAATAGGATGCGATGTGATCGTCGGGAGCGAGCGCTTCCGTCGTCTTTGCGAAGTCTCCCCTCTGCGCCGTCCGCTCGATGACCGTTTCATGATATTTGGAGACCATGTTGTTGCTGCATTCGGAGACGGTGCGTTCGCCGATGTCGAGCATGTGCCCGATCTCGTGCGTGTACCCCCAGCCGAACGATCCGTTTCCCGAGATCGCTCCCGCTTCCCAGCTGACCTGAATGCCGATGTGTTCGGTATAGGCGTAAGCGGCGCCGTACGGCTGGGCAAGACGGATGTTGACGTTCACCCACTTGTTCCGCTCGTCGTACTTTGCCCCGACTTCCTTCAGCTTGTCGGCATTGTCCTCGAGGACGATGCCGTCGAACTGCAAAATGCCGTCCACATAGTTGTCCCAGACTTCCGTCGCCTTCTGCGGGCTGTAGCTCTGCCCGTTGTAGAGTTCATTCGCCATGCTCGCCTGAACGGTGAGAATGACACGGTCGGAGACGATCTCCGTCACGTCAACGACCTTATATTGCTTGGAAGAGGCGTTTTCTTCCCTGTCGCGCCTGACTTGGGCGGCATAGTCGGCGAGAATCCTCTTGTAGGAACTCTCATCGGCATTCTCTCGGAAGATGGGGAAAAGATCTCCGCCCTCAAAATAGACCTTGACGTTTTGGGATTGATCCTTGTCCGTATACGGGTTGACGAGATAGACGGGTCCGCCCGCCGCAAGCACGTCGCCCTTGTTGTCGGTATAGCCTTCCTGCAGATAGTTCTGGACTTTGATGACGTTCTTGCCGAGGCGGAGCTTGTATTCCCCGCTCTTCCAGCTTCTCCAGCTCCCCCAATGCTGTGAACAGACAACGGAAGGGAGCGGATCGCTCTCGTCGCCCGTCACGTAGACGATGAGTTCGTCGCCCGGGGATGCGCTGACGCCCGTCGCCTGACGGTTGGTGCCGAACCACGCGAATTTGAGGGAACTCCGCGCGTAACCCGCGACGTCCCCGTGCTGCAGAATGGCATTTGCCGCATGCGGAGCGGTCGTCATTTCCCTGCGAGCGTCGTAAGAGACCGTCCCTTCGAGGACCTGTTCCGCCCGATTGAGAAGATAGTTGAGTTCGGTGTCATAAGAGGCGTACTGCTTCACCTTGCTGCGCAGACGCTCCACGTCCTCTTTGCTTGCGACTTTGCCTCTGTCGAGCTTGAGCTGGGCATAGTCGGTGAACATGCTCTGCACGCGCTCCACGTCATCGCTCTGCGGCTGGAGAAAGATGATCTCGCTCGCCGCGGCGACGGTCCTGTGATTGGTGGGAACTTTGGTCCACTCGAGCGTAACTTCCTTCATCGTCGCCGCCGTCTTGAGCGTGACGAGGACGATCGCGTCCGTCTGGCGGCTCGAGAGCGCTTCGCAGTTCACAAGAACGCCCTTTTCGTCCCGATATGAGAGCGTCAACGTGTTGAAATAGCCGCGGTCGTACCACGAACTGTCCGCCTGATAGACGATCCTGTCGATGAGCGTCGGCGTTTCGAACATGACCGTAACGGTATTGACGGTGTTCTTGTCGGAAGTCGTCTGCATCCGCGAACGCCAGACAGAATTGAAGTTCCTGTCAAAGGCATAGGAGAGCGGAGCGCCGTCCTCCGCGTCGCCGTTGTTCGTAAAGGTAAATTTGGATGTCGGAACGCCGTAACGGTCGAGATAGCCGTTGTTTAGTTCGGGACTCTTGTCCGTCAGTGGCTCGAGCTTCATGGAATTGTTCTCGGCGGGTTCCGCATTCGCAAAGAACACGAAGTCCGACGCGAGCAAGGTTCCGAAGAGAAGGCAGGCGGCGAGCAAGATGAAGAGAAAAGCCGTTAAAAATTTGCGTTTTGTCATAAGACGTTCCTCTAAAGATGTGTTTCAAAGGATAAAATACTGCAATCAGTGCATGTTTTTATGAAAAATCACTGCATCGATGCGAGTTTTTCCCGCAAGGCAAGGACCGCCTGCGCGGGAGAAGAGATGGAAAGCACGACCTCTTCCATCGGGCAGATGCCGTCTCCCCTGCGGTTGATGATCTTCTCGGCGGAGACGGTGCATTCGGCGACGATCCCATGGGAAGTCAGGATCTCTTGCGCCTCTGTCGTCATGACTTCTCCATAGACGGTGGAAATGCCCATATGGGTATACAAAAGCGCCGCCGCTTTTCCAACGATCTTATCGGCGGCGACGGCTCCCTTGAGCGGTTTTCCGCTGTCGAGAAGCTCCAAAAGGGGCGAAATGCCCCGTTTTTTGCTCGTATAGACCTCATTTCCGTTCAAGATGACGCAGGTAACGTCGCCGACGAGAAGGGTCTTGGCTCTTTGAAGTTCGTTCATATCTGATCCTATGTTTCTAAAATGAAGATATGGGGTACGAAAATATGCCTTCCCTACGATTCGAATTTCTTTGCGGCTTCCTTGAGAAGCTTTCTGATCTTGAGGTGCTGCGGGCAGACCTGTTCGCACCGTCCGCAGGCGATACAGTCGGATGCCTTCCCAGCATCCTTCGTGTAGATGTTATAGTAGACGTTTGCGTTCCAGTCGTCGTGGATGATCTTGTTGTTCATGCAGGAGAAGAGGTCGGGAATGGAGATCTTCTTCGGACAGCCCGCCGTGCAGTAGCGGCAAGCCGTGCAGGAAATGAGCTTTTTGCCCTTGAGGACCGCGGCGACCTTCCAGACCGTCTCCCGTTCCCTCTCGTCGAGCGGGCGAAAATCGCGCATATAGGAGAGGTTGTCGCGCATTTGGGCGAGACTGCTCATTCCCGAAAGGACCATGAAGATCCCCTCAAAGCCTGCGGCAAAGCGGATCGCATAGCTTGCGGGAGTCATCGTTCCGAGTTCGTCGAAAAAGCGCTTGGCGTCATCGGGAAGGAGCGCGAGGCTTCCGCCCTTGACGGGTTCCATGACGATCACGGGTTTTTGATATTTCCTGCAGACCTCATAGCATTTGCGCGATTGGACGGCGACATTTTCATAGTCGAGATAGTTGAACTGGATCTGCACGACCTCGATCTCGGGGTTCTCCGTCAAGATCTTTTCGAGGTATTCCGCCGTGTCGTGGAAGGAGATCCCGACATGCCCGATCTTCCCCTCTCTCTTGAGTTCAAACGCCGTCTCATAGGCGCGGCAACGCTTGAATTTGGGGTAATTGCCGTGGTTCTGTGCGTGCATGAGGTAGAAGTCGAACCGATCGACGCCGCATGCTTTGAGCTGGGACTCGAAGAAGGGACGGATATCCCCTTCCGCACGGAAAAAGTTCTCCGTCAGCTTGTCGGTCAGGATGAAGCTCTCGCGCGGATGGCGTTTGACGAGACATTCGCGGATGGCGGCCTCGCTGTTCCCGCCGAGGTACCCGTGCGCCGTGTCGAAATAGTTGAATCCCTGTTGCAGGAATTCGTCGATCATTTGGGAGATCTCGGGATAGGCTCTCTCGGACCCGCTTTCGGGCAGCCGCATCATGCCGAAGCCGAAATTCTTCTTTACACCTTCAAAATATGCCATACGCACCCCCTTTCTCTTTGTTCAAATTGTATCATAGATCCTTTCATTTTGCAAGGGAATTCAACAAAAAGAGAGTGCAAACGACCAAGAAGCGCCCTGCACGAAAAAAGCCCCCTGCACGAGGGGGCAAAAAGTCAAGTTATCGGTGATCGCCGCGGAAGAAGATCGCAAGGGTGCCCGAACCCGAGTGGGTGCCGATGACGCTTCCGATGTCGTTTACGAAGATCTCCCGTTCGCCGAATCTCTTTTTGATCAGAGAGATGAGAAATTCGACATCCTCGGGACAGTCGCCGTGGGAGATGAAGAGCGGTTCGTCGTCGCCGCTGATATTCAGTTCGATCAGCTTGTCGACAAGGGCGGAGATGGACTTCTTTCTGCCCATGCTCTTGCCGATGGGAATGAGGTGCCCTTCGTCGTCGACGTGCAGGACGGGCTTGATGTTGAGAAGGGTCCCGACGATCGCCGTGCCCGTGCTGACTCTTCCGCCCCGCTTCAGGTGGAACAGGTCCTCCACCGTGAAGATGTGGCAGATGTGGAGCTTCAGATCCTCTGCATAGAGGCGTGTTTCCTCTAATTCCGCACCCATGTCCGCTTTTTTGGCAACGTAATCGACGAAAAGCCCCTGTCCGAGCGAGGCGCACAGGGAATCGACGACGGCAATCTTGCGGTCGGGGTAGTTCTCTCTGACAAGCTCCGCTGCCTTCACATAGCTCTCGTACGTTCCCGAAAGACCCGATGAGAAGGCGAGCGCCAAGATGTCCTTTCCCGCTTCGCAGAGAGAGATCATCGTCTTTGCGATCTGGTCGGGCGTTGCCTGAAAGGTCGTGGGCATGGACCCGCCGCGGAGACGCTTGTAAAATTCCTTGACGTCAAGGTGGGCGCCGTCCTCTCCTTCATAGGTGACGCCGTCCATGGTGAAGCCGAGACGGACGGCTGCAATGTCGTGCTCGGTGTAATAACTTTCGGGGAGATCGCTGGCAGTATCGGTCAAGATCGCAAATTTTCGCATGGCAAAAAAACCTCTTGTGATAAGTAACAAGCACTCTCCCCCGCTTGTTCCTGTGAAATTATATCATGAATAAATCACTTTGTCAACATTAAATTTCATTTTATTGCGGTGAAATTTTTGACGCGGTCCGCCTTGAAATGCAGGGTGACGTCAAAGCCTTTCCGCTCCTTTACGATGTCGAAGCCGAGGTTTCCCGTCACCTCGAAAAACTCCTCCGCAACGCGGAGAAAGGACCTTGACGCTTCCGCTTTGCTCTCTGCGTTCAACCCCTCTCTGTCCTGCCCGATGAGGCGGGAGAGACGGATCCTGTCCTCTTCCTTCATCCCTTTTCCCCCTTTTTCTCTTTGAATGGCAGTTCGATCACAAGCTCCGCAAGCGCACGGTAGGCACGGGACTTGGGACTGACGTTTTCGAGGAAGAATTTGTCGTCCTCGGGAATGCTCGCATACAGGGGAACGGAGAGCGCCTTTGAAATCTCCGCGGGACTCAAGACTTCCCCCTTTCGGATGAGGTCCTTGCGCATGAGATTGACGACCAGTCCCGCCCGATCGAAACGGTAGCTCTTGAGCAGTCCCGCGACCCTGTCCGCGTCGCGCATGGCGGAAAGATGGGGCGTCGTGACGAGGATCGCCTCGTCTGCGCATGCGGCGGAACGATGAAACCCGTCCTCGATGCCCGCGGGAGAGTCGATGACGATGAAATCGAACTGCGGGGAGAGCGATTCGAGAATGAGACGGACCGCTTGCGGAGAGACGTAACGCTCGCTCACACGGTTGCTCGCCAAGGCAAACAATGTCGGGAAGCGGGGATGTCGGATGAGCGCCTGACGGGGACGGCAGCGCCCCTCGATGGCGTCTGTGATGTCATAGAGGGCAAGATGCTCGACGCCGAGCACGACATCCACGTTGTTGAGTCCGAAATCGAGATCGCATACGATGACGCGCTTCCCCTTCTCGGCAAGGTGCACGGCAAGATTGCAGGAGACAGTCGTCTTACCGACGCCGCCCTTTCCCGATGTCACGACGATTTTTCTTGCCATGAAAGTCCCCCTTTTGCCGCTTTCTTGATTGTATCACACCGAGAACGGCTGATTTTGTCGCCCGAGGACGAAAAAGGCACAAATAGGGAGATTCCATAGAAAAAGATCTCTCCGCGGCGGGAGAGATCTTTCAATGATCAGGAATGTCTCTTCTTTTTGAGAAGGAACAGGAGCGCGGCGCACAGCATTGCGGCGAGCGGGAACCCCCCTTCCCATCCGACCACGCCCCCGCAACCCTTCTGTTCTTGCGGCTTCGGTTGAGGCTCGGGATCGGGGTCAGGTTGAGGCTCGGGGTCGGGCTCGGGTTCGGGGTCCGGATCCGGCTCGGGTTGAGGGTCAGGGTTAGGATCTGGATCCGGATCGGGGTCAGGTTGAGGCTCGGGGTCGGGGTCAGGGTTAGGTTCAGGCTCCGGCTCGGGTTGAGGTTCAGGCTCGGGTTCAGGTTCAGGCTCCGGCTCGGGTTCAGGCTCGGGTTGAGGTTCTGGTTCGGGGTCAGGTTGAGGTTCTGGTTCGGGGTCGGCTTCCAGAATCGTCAGGACGACCTCGCGGGTCAGGATCTCGTAATTGGGCGCCTCGAAGCCGACAAAGCGGCAAACAGCGGTCATCTGCCCCACGGAGAGCGGCTCCGAGCCGTTCTCCCACTCCCAGCCGTCGGGGAGTCCGATATCGGAGAGGGTCGTCACCGTGCGGCTCATTTTGAACTCTGTACCGTCCATATCGAAGGGCGGCTGTTCGGCTTTGCCGATCTCGAACTCACCCATCGCATAGTCGCAGTACGTGAAGATCCCTTCGATCCGCACGTACGCCTTGCCCGCGTCCGCGGAAACGCCTCTCACCCTGTAATGCACATCCTCTTTGAGCGTCGACCCGTCCAGCGTGACGGTGACGTCGGGCGTGACCGTCTCTCCCGTGTAGGTATATTCGCCCTTGACAGTGACGACCGCATCGGCAAGCGAGATCGGCTCGTGCTGTCTGCTCTCGCGGAGAACATAGACGCCCGCCTGTATGTATCCGTTGCCGTTGGTCACGTAATTTCCGTCCGTGACGGGATATTTGATCGTCCATTCCATCGGAACGTCGCAGTCGTATTTGGTCAGATCGACGTCAAAGTACCATTCCCAGCCCTCGGGCAAGGGAATTTGGAAGAGATTTGTCACCTCATTGCCGACGATGATGGGCTTTTCCCGATCCATGACGGGCTTGTTTGCGGGGGCTTTCGCCTGTGCGATGTAGAAGTATGCCCTCGCTTCGCCGATATAATTTCCGCATCCGACGGCGATCGCGGTCGCCTTGCCGAGCGCGTTGACGTTGTTTTCGTAGCGGAGCGTGTAGTCCTGCCCCTCATAGAGCTGCCTGCCGCCGAGGGTCACGGTCGCCGAAGGTCTGTGCTCGAGACCGTCGTACACATAGCTGCGCTCGGTCAGCTTCATCGTGGCGAATTGCAGGTCGTTGTCGGGAAGAGGCGACCTGCGGGCGACGCTCTTCGTATAGGCACGGATGTGGGCGGAATAGTGGCTCTTGAGCTTGAGATTGCTCCATGCCCCGTCCCGCCATTCAAAGGTCATGTCGTTGGTGCTCGACTCCAAAAAGGCGAGGATGGACGCCTTGCCGACCGCAGCCGTCGCCTCAACGACGATGGAGAAGGACTCTCCGTTCTCAAGGGGGACCGATCCGTCGAGATAGACCGTATAGTAGCCGCCCCGCGAAACGGTTTGGATCTTTTCGGCGACGGGCGTTCCGTCTTCGGGGTCATTCAGCCATGAAGATGGATCGCCGTAGTTGGGGGCGAGACCCTTGTAGACGGTGATCTTGAGCGTCACATCGTTCCCGCCGACGCCGATGTTGACGGCATTGAGTTCCTCGCTCATTCCGCTCGTCGATCCCTGCGCACGGAAGATCGCCGCCGCCTTGACCGTTTCCGCTTCCCCATAGACAGGGGAAGAGCCTCTGTAGAGCTTGCCGTTGTAGTAATATTGGTTGTCGAAGGCGTCTTTTTCGGCATAGTCGAACGCCCAGATATCATAGATCGTGGAATCGTAGGAGAGATAGAAATACCCCTCGTTTGCGGCATGATACCGCTTGCCCCAGCTGTTCTTCACGATCCATGCACCGTTCCTCGAGGATGGTTTGGGGGTGAATTTTTCAGCGGGGATCGAATCATCCCAGCCGACGATGATGCAGGCGTGCGGATTGGCAGGATCCTGCCCGTCGTTGTTGAAGTAATCGTCGATGGAGTAAAAGCCGTTGGAATAGGTGTGGATGGGAAAACTGAACGCCAGAGCGCCGTATTCCGCGACCGCACGCTTGACACTTCCCACGGAGTAAGTGATCGGGACCATGCTCTCGAGTTTATAGGGAACGGGATAGGCTGCGCGGATGTCCTCCTCGACATCGTCCCTCTCGTCGTTGGGACGGTCGGAGAGCTGCTCGGCGGGTCCCATCCATTGCAGGAGAGACTTCCCCGCGACTTCGACAAAGCCGCCCTTGTTCCACGATCCGTCCCCCGCCTGCACGTCCTCGTCAATGAGTCCGAACTCGTCCGTGCGCGGATTGTGCGCCCAGTAGGCGAGATTGCGTTCCTCGAGGTCGAGGGTGTCCGCCGTGGCGCCGCCCAGTCCTTCCCGCAGAATGGCGGTCTCGGACGCCGCCGCCGTCGCATATGCCCAGCAGAGATTGTACACCGTCTGATCTTTTACGGGCGTGACGATCCCGTAGTCGCGGCTATCGTATCTGTCGAGCGAAACGATATCGGCGGGATCTGCCGCGCGGAGTTCCTCGAGCGTTGCGGGTCTTTGGAAGGTCTCGTCGGCGGACGCCGTGAGCGCAGGCATGGACAAAAGCGCCGCCGCCGCAAAAAAGAGACACAGGGCAAGCAAGATGAGAACGGTTTGTTTCTTTTTGGCAGGCATCATATCCCTCTCCGTATTTGTCGTATCCTTATCATATCATATCCCGAGAAAAAATGCAAGTAAGAACTCTCCCGCAATGGGGAGAGTTCTTACAAGATTTATGGAGATCGTATGGATGGTCCGAGTCACTGTTTGGGATTTTCTTCCCGCGCATGGGAACAGCAGGAGCATGCGGCGCAGTTTCCGCCGCAGTCGCAGCATGAGGACTTGCCCTGTTTCTTTCGTACAATGGTTGTGACGATCACGGCGAGCACGAACGCGGCTGCCGCGACGATGATGAGGATCTCCCACCAGCTCATTGTTCGCCTCCGTCCGCCGCCGCGGCTTCCGCAAGCTGTTCCTCTTCGGCGGAAGTTTTCTCTTCGGCGGGATGCTT
The DNA here is from genome assembly GCA_947626935.1 of uncultured Clostridia bacterium. Lineage (GTDB taxonomy): Bacteria > Bacillota > Clostridia > Christensenellales > Borkfalkiaceae > Gallimonas. The sequence continues at coordinate 18,965 of CANQUD010000004.1, forward strand.
TTTATTCCAGAGCCAAATTCCCACAACGACGCCTGCGATCAGCGCCGCAAAGATGAACACCGTCCACCATGTCTTGCTCCACCCGATGAGGTAGATCATCATGGAAGCGACATACGACGTGACGATCCAGAAGAGGAGCGTCCACTTGAACTTGCCCTTGGGGAGTTCCGCCCTTGCCGTGGCGCATGCCGCAAAACAGGGGATCGTGAGCATGTTGAACGCGATGAAGGCGATGAGCGCGGAGACGGTGATCTGGGGATTTGCCGTGATCATGGCGACGGCTTCCGCGACCCCCTCTTCCGTCGAGATATAGCTGCCCGCGACCGCCGCCGCAAGGGTACCGAACGTCGCGATGACGTTCTCCTTGGCGACGAGTCCCGTGAGCGCCGCGACGGCGAATACCCAACCTGCCGCGCCGAGCTGCGAGCCGAACCCGAGCGGGGTGAACAGCGGCTGGATGAGCATGCCGATAGATCCCAGAATGCTCTGTTCGGCGTGCATGTTGACGAGTCCTTCAATGCCCTCGAGAGAAGCGTACCTGACAGGGTCGCTCTCGAAGAGCGCCTGTGCGTCCTCGAGCAGGAAGTGCCAATTCCACGAGAAGCTGGAGAGGAACCAAATGACGATCGTCGAGGCAAAGATGATCGTAAACGCCTTCTTGACGAAGTGCTTGGTCTTATCCCAAAGGTGGATCATGAGTCCCTTGAAGAGAGGCAGATGATAGGGCGGCAGCTCCATGATGAAGGGCGGGACCTTGCCGCGCATCGTCGTGTTACGCATCAGGATGACGCAGCAGACTGCCGTGACGATGCCGACGAGATACATACCGTAGGTGATGAGGTCGGCATTCCCGATCCCGAAATATTCCACGATGCCGCCCGCGATCGCCGTCAGAATGGGAAGCTTTGCCCCGCAGGAGAAGAACGGAATGACGCGGATGGTCGCCGTCCTCTCCTTTTCATCCGCAAGCGTACGGGTGTTGATCATCGCGGGAAGAGAGCAGCCGAAGCCCATGATCATGGGCATGAACGCTCTGCCCGAGAGACCGAAACGGCGGAAAATACGGTCCATGATGAACGCGACGCGCGCCATGTAGCCCGAATCTTCCAAGATAGAGAAGAACAGGAAGAGCGTCAGGATCTGCGGCAGGAAGCCGAGCACGGCGGAGAGTCCTCTCCAAATGCCGTCGCCGATGAAACTGCCGACCCAGAGGGGTGCGTTCTGCGTACAAAGCCCGAGGAGCACGCCCACCCAGTCGAGGAGCCACGTCCAGACGTTCGTCAAAATGACGCCCGGGGAGAAGACGGCTCCGTCATAGAAGCAGGCAAGGAGCGTCACGCCGGGATTCGACATGTCATAGCCGAGGTCCTCGAGCGAGGGAAGTCCACCCGCCATCGCGGAGATGTAGAAGAGGTCCTCCGAGAAGGTCAGATGGAAGATGGCGAACAGGATGACGAGGAAGATCGGAATGCCCCAGATTTTATGGGTCAGGATCTTATCCGCCTTGTCGGACTTCGTCAGCTTCTCCCCTCTGTGCTTCTTTCTGTATGCGGAAGAATAATTTGCCGAGATGTACTTGTATCTTGCGTCCGCGACGACGGCCTCCAGATCGTCCCCGAAGGTGTCGTCCTTGAAGGTCGCCTTGAATTCCTGTACCATCGTGACGAGTTCGGGGTGCATCTTGACCTCAATCTCGTCCATTTCTGCAAGCTTGACGGCGTGGAAGAGCGGCGCTTCGACCTTTGCGCCCTTGAGCGCGATGCTGACGTCCCTGACGAGGTGTGCAAGGGACGAATCGTGCAGGACGGTGACGCCCGTCCGCGGCTTTTTGGCGATGGAAATCGCCCGATCCATCAAGTCCTTAATGCCCGATCCTTTGAGGGCGGAGATGGCGACGACGGGAAGCCCGATCTTTTCTTCCAGCTCCTTTGCGTCGATCTGGTCCCCCTGCTTTTCGACGGCATCCATCATGTTGAGGGCGATGATCACGGGGACGTCGATCTCCATGAGCTGCGTCGTAAGATAGAGATTGCGCTCAAGATTGGTCGCATCGACGATGTTGATGACGCATTCGGGCTTTTCGTCGAGGATGAAATTCCTCGAGATGACTTCTTCGGGCGTGTACGGGGAAAGAGAATAGATCCCCGGAAGATCGACGATCTTGACAGGTTCTTCCCCCTTTTTGTAGGTGCCCTCCCGTTTATCCACCGTGACGCCCGGCCAGTTGCCGACATACGCCGTGGATCCCGTCAGAAGGTTGAAGAGGGTCGTCTTGCCGCAATTCGGGTTGCCCGCCAAGGCGAATTTCATCATTTCTTCACCTCCATCGTCACGAACTGCGCCTCTTCCTTGCGAAGGGTGAGTTCATAGCTGCGGATGGTGACCTCGATGGGATCGCCGAGGGGCGCTTTCTTCCTGAGAAAGACTTCCGCCCCCGGGGTAACCCCCATGTCGAAGAGGCGGCGGCGGATCTTGCCTTCGCCCGAGACGGTCTTGACGACTCCCTTCTCGCCGACGGCAAATTCGCTCAAGAGTTTTGTTGCCATTATCTGATTCCTCCGAATTTCATTTACGAATTGATTTCTGCGCCCATGCAGAGGCTCCGAACACACGGCGGGGTCTCATGCGGTCCCCTTACGCCACGTAGATGCGGGATGCCACGTTCCTGTCGAGGGCGAGACGCCCTTCTTTCACGCGGCAGACGGCAGCTCCCCCGCTTGCGGAGAGCACCGTGATGTTCCCGTCCACGAGGATCCCGAGGTTGGAAAGATGTTTCTTCGTCTTTTCGTCCGCGGCGATCCTGACGATCCTGACTTCCTGTCCGATGGGTGCAAGCAATAACGGCATACGATCTCCTCTTGAAGTTCGCAGAAGCGAACTTAACATCTTAATATATGCCCGCCGACTGCGGGACATGTGTTCGCAATTGCGAACTATGATAAGAATATCATATTTCAAACGGTCTGTCAACTGTTTTGCGGCACTTTTTCAAAAAAAGTTCGCAGAAGCGAACAAGATTTCTTTGAGGGCGGCTTGACTTTTTTCGGCTGTTCCAATATAATACAAAGCAATGAAGTTATTCGACGCGCTGCACGTAACATCCCTCTTTGCGATCGCAATTCTCTTTTTCGGGCTGTTTTTTGCCTTCCGCAAGAGTTCGGAGAGGACGAAAAAGATTGTACTCGGCATCATCATGGGGCTGAATCTTCTCCAGCATCTCCTGAAATGCTGGGTGTGGCCGCACATGTGGGGAAAGTCGTTCGGGCTTCCCGAGACGGCGTATAACGTCTGCGCGTTCATGATCTTCCTCTGCCCCATCTCGGTATACGGAAAGAGCGAGCTTCTGAAGCAGTTTCAGGCATATGTCGGGACGTGTGCGGGCATCTTTGCGCCCTTTATCCCCTATTGGTTCATCGGGAAAGATCTCCTCACGTGGGACTTTCTGCGCTTCTGGACGTGCCATACGCTGCTCTTTCTGACCTCTCTCCTTCCCGCCGTGTGGGGCATGGTGAAGTTCCGCATGAAGGACGGGTGGAAGTTCGGGCTGTGCTTTCTCGGCATGCTCGCGCTCATTCTCCTCAACAACGCCGTCACGTTCGCCGCGCTCGGCTATGAGGGAGAGACATTCACGAACGCGCTCTTCGCCCAGAATCCCGTGTGGATGATGGGTCCGCCTGCGGGAGAGAGCTTCATCAAGACCGCTCTCGACGCCGTCACGCTCCCCTTCTTCAAGGGCGGAGACGGCGGACGGTACACTCCCATTCTTTGGTACGCGCTGCCCGTCTATCTTCTCTTCCTTGCACTCGGATATGCGCTCGGAGCGGCGTTCGAAAAACTTCAAAGCCTCAAAAAAACATAGGAAAGGTGTGCATATGCTGACACAACTCAAACAGTTTCTATCGACCTCTTATACTGCCTATCAGGCGGTGGAAAATGCCGCGGCGTTCCTGCGCGGAAAGGCTTTCGTCCCCCTCGGAGAGGACGGGGAATGGAAGCTCGAACGGGGCGGAAAGTACTTTGTCACGCGGAACGGGAGCAGCCTCATCGCCTTCCGCTGCGGGGACGGTCCCTATAAGATCGTCGCCTCGCATACCGATTCTCCCTGCCTCAAGCTCAAGGAGCACGCCGCACAGGAGAGCGGACCCTATACCCGTCTCAACGTGGAAGAGTACGGCGGCTGCATCCTGTATTCCTTCTTTGACAGACCTCTGCGCCTCGCAGGGCGGGTGCTGCGGGAGACGGAGACGGGCGTTCGGGCGGAGTCCTATGTCAGCGACTTCCGCGTCACGATCCCCTCTCTCGCCGTGCACATGAACAGGGACGTCAACGACGGATTCAAACCGGACAGACAGGTCGATCTCGAACCCCTTCTTTCCGTCGGGAAAGCCGATCTTGACGAAATTTTGGGCAAACATCTCGGCTATGACCTCTTTGCCGTGCCCGACGCGGAGCCGTTTGAGAGCGGCATGAAGGGTGACCTCTTGTCCTCGCCCCGTCTCGACAACCTGACGAGCGTGTTCGGCTCCCTCTTGGCGATTGCAGACGATGCTTGTAGCGGAAACTGTCTCGCCGCATGCTTCGACAACGAGGAGATCGGAAGCCGTACGCGGCAGGGTGCGGCGGGCGACTTCCTGAAAATGACTCTTCTGCGCATCGCCGCGGCAAAGAAGATGAAGGAAGAGACCCTTTTCGCCCTGCTTCCGCAGTCTTTCCTCGTCTCACTCGACAATGCACACGCCGTTCACCCGAATCATCCCGAAAAATGCGACCCCACCAACCGTCCCGTTCTCGGCGGCGGGATCGTCGTCAAGGGGCATGCGGGCGGCGCTTATACGACGGACGGACTGACTTCCGCCGTCATCAAGAAGATCTTTACGGATGCGGGCGTCAGATTCCAGACATTCTATAACCGCTCGGACATGCGGAGCGGGAGCACGCTCGGCGCGATCAGTCTCACGCAGGCAAGTATCCCGTCCGTCGATCTGGGGCTTGCACAGCTCGCGATGCACTCCGCCGTCGAGACGATGGGAGCAGACGATTTCGGAGAGCTTGTGAAGGGACTGAAGGCGGTGTACGCAAGCAAGATCTGCATGAAAGCGGACGGCGCGGAGATCTCACGATAACCTTTCTTCCCATGCGAAAAGGCGGCAGATGTGCCGCCTTTTTGTCTGCGCTTCAACGAATTTTTCCAAACGATGTCTTGATTTTTAGGACGACCGATCGTTTTCCTGTCCGTTCTCTTCGTCGGGAAGGTCGATCTTTCCCTCCTGCGGACGCGCCTGAAGAAGTCGTTTTTCCTCTTCTTCGCGGCGCTTTTTCTTGGTCCTCGCCCGCACCGCAAGGCAGGTGACGACGACCGCGATCCCGCCGCCGACGACGCAGAGAATGACGATCGCAATCGTGAGCGCTCGTTCGCCATGGTCGCCGCTGTAGGTCAGATTCTTGTCCGACGCGGACCACTCCTCTTCGCTCAACGTGAAATCGAGTTCGCCCAAGGGGAGCATATCGCGGGTCAGCGTGTACCCCCCTTCCCGTTTTTCAAAGCCCAAAGAACTGTCAAAAATGTAATATGGGGTATCGATATCGACAGTCAACTGCCCGAATTTCGCCCACTTCTGCGCGGGAGAGAGAAGGTAATGATAGTCGTACAGGACACGGGAACGCCCGCCGTCGAGCGCGGGATAGATGGGCGCCGTGACCGAACTTACGACCCTGCTCTTCGCGGGAATGTCGAGGGAATATTCAAACCACTGCATGAGCGCACAGGGCATCCCGAGTTCCTTCGGGACGAACTCCGAACAGCAGGTCTTGGCGTATCTCTTTTCCTCGACGGCCTCAAGGAATGCGTTTTTCCAGTCCGCATCCGAGACCGCGCTGCCCTCTTCTCTGAAGGAAAGGGCAAATTGGGAGAATGTGGTCGTTTCGCGACCCTCGAGCGTGACAGAGGCGTCCTCATCGATCGCTATGCCGCCGTTTTGATACCGAAAGACATAGGTCTCCCCCTTCGAAATATCCTCGCCGAGTACAAAGACTTTGACCTTGAAACGTTCGTTTTCAACGCAGTCGAAACCGCAGGTGATCTTCGCCTTGCCGTCCTTGACTCCGAACCCGAAATGGTCGGAACAGATCACGCGCGTGCGCTCTGCGGAAGCCGCGAAGGAGAGCGCAAAATTGACATAATCCTGATCTTTTGTCCTGTTTCGGAAGGACGGAGACACTTCGATGTTGTATTCGTACACGGTGACGGGCAAGTCGTCCCGATAGAATTGCGTCTCATCGGGATAGAGCCGATCAAGCCCCTCTTCGAGGTCGAACGTGCCGCCGCGGGCGAGCCACCAGTCGTCGAGGGTGTGACGGAGCTTGCAGGCGACGTCCCGACCGTCCTGACGGATCGCATAGCCGAGAGAAGTCCTGTCGATCGGATCTGCGGGACAGGGATAATATTCGGGCAGAAGTCCCAAGGGAAGGACGAGGTCGAGCCTGCAATCTTCGTCCGTCGGATTGTAATAGGTATATTCCGCCGTGAATTTTCCGCTGTACTGCTTGAATTTTTCGGCATTTTCGATGAAATCCGTCTCGGGAAGTTCCGCAAGGGAGAAACGGAGATGTGCGCTTTCCACTTCGATCGGACTCTTCTCCCCCGCGGGGATCGCCCCCGCACCGTCCGACCCCGATAAATACATGGGCGCGGCGCCCGCGATCGCCGTCTCCGTCTTCCGCATGGAAAAAGAAGCGCCCGCCGCCGAGAGAGGTACCGCCAAGAGGAGCGCACCGATCCCGCGATAGTTCATGAATTTTCCTCCTTCTGCACGTCTGTTTCGCAGAGCGGGAATTCCGCCCAAAAACAGCTTCCCTTCCCCACTTCGGAGATGACGCCGAAGGGAGAATCGTGCTTCAATAAGATAGTTTTCACGATGGAAAGTCCCAGTCCCGACCCCTGCACGGGGCGCTTGTGGGTCCTCTCCGAACGATAATATCTGTCCCAAATGGTATCGACTTCGTCGGGCGGGATGCCGTGTCCCGAGTCGATGACCTCGAGCCGCGCCATGTTCCCCTTTTTCAGAAGTTTGACGCGCACCCGCTTGTCCTCGCCCGTGTAGTTGACGGCGTTCCCGACCAGATTGTAGACGACCTGACCGATCCTGCTCCGCTCCGCCCGTACGATGAGGTTTTCGTCGACGACGGACTCGATCTTGTACCCCTGCGTTTCGATGAGATAGTCGAATCGGGAAAGGATCCCCTTGACGTCCTCGGAGAGGTCGAACACCGTCCTCTCTTCCGCGCCGCCCGCCTTGAGTTTGGAGAGGTCGAGCACATCGGAGACGAGGGCGTTGAGACGGTCGGTCTCCTCAATGATGATCTGCGCGTGGGCGTCCCGCTTTTCCTTGTCTTCTCCCGAGATCTCGCGGATCATCGAAGCATACGCTTTGATCATCGTGAGAGGTGTCTTGAAGTCGTGGGAGATGTTGGCGATGAGTTCGCGCTGCACGCGTTCGGCTTTGGAGATCTCGAGACGGGCAGAATCGAGCGCCTCGGACAGGTCTGCGATCTCCGAAAAGAAGTAATCTTTGCGGATGTTGAGGTCGTAATTCCCCCGTGCAAGCTCCTTCGCTTCCTCGGTCACTTCGATGACGGGACGGGAAATGAGTATGGACAAAAGTCCCCCGACGGCGAATGCCGCCACGACTGCGGCAAGGGACGAAACGACGGAGATGTAGAGAAAGCGCCCTTGGTACCCGTCGATCGGCGCAAGGGAGAGCGTCAGATAGAGCCTGCAGGCGCGTCCGCCTAACGTGAGCGATTCGCCGAGGACGATCTCGCCCGCATCCTCGTCGAGCATGGGCGTCCCGTTTTCCGCAAGCGCGGCGTCATAGGCGTCAAAGCTCTGGCGGGAACGGCTTTCCCCCGCATAGACGGTGACGCTGTCCGACTCTTCATACACGAGATAGACCCCGCCGATCCCGTAATGATAGGCGATGGCGTCGATTTCGGAATCGGAAGCGGTCCCGTCCGAAAGGGAGAGCGTGATCTCGTCCCTTGCGCTGATCAGATTGGCGTCTGCCCTGTCGATGAACATCCTCGCCGCAAGAGAATGATAGATGAAGGCAAGCGTCAGGATGAGCACCACCGCAAAGAGGGAAAACACCAGCCAAAGCATGATGTTGAGGCTCCTGACCGTGCGGAACCTCATCTTGTTGCGATCCCCCTTTCTTTGCATCATGCCTCGAATTTATAGCCGAGACCCCGCAGGGTAACGATGAATTTTCTGTATTCTTTCAGATTGCCGCGAAGCATCTTGACGTGCGTGTCGACCGTGCGGTCGTCGCCGTAGAAATCATATCCCCATACCTTGTTGAGCAATTTTTCACGGGTCAGCGCAACGCCGCGGTTCTGTACAAAGTAGAAGAGAAGTTCGTATTCCTTGGGCGTCAGATCGGCGCGTTCGCCGTCCACATAGACATTTCTGCCCACAACGTCCACTTTGAGTCCCTCAAACTCATACACGCCCGACTGTGCGGGAGCGATCTTGCCACGCTTTAAGAGAGCATGGATCCGTGCCATGACCTCCTTGGGGGAGAAGGGCTTGGTGACATAGTCGTCCGAGCCGATCTCGAAGCCGAAGAGCTTGTCGTACTCCTCGCCGCGGGCGGAGAGCATGAGAACGGGGACGTCGGAGAACTTGCGGATCTCCTTGACGGCGGAGAAACCGTCGAGACGGGGCATCATGATATCCATGACGACGGCATCGAACGGCTCGGTCTTGCATATGGCAACGGCTTCCATGCCGTCGGCGGCTTCCTTCACCTCGCCGCCCTCAAATTCGATATACTCCTTGAGGACCGCGCGGATCATCTCTTCATCATCGACAATGAGTATCTTCATGCGTTCACCTTTTCTATGATTATAGGATATCACTATCACATCCAAAAAATAGCGGCGTGAAAATTCTGTGAAATTTCCCCTCTGTTTATTGTAACATGATTTCCCCCTTTTTGCAAGTTCCTCGCTTACGATGAGGGAAAATTGCGACGTTTCGACGGAAAACTTACCATGCTGTGATTTGGAATGGACCGTAAAAATGCCCGCCGACCTCTGTCGGCGGGCATTTGGATTTGAATTAACTTATTGCTCAAAATACGTCACATTGCCGCTTTTATCGATCGTTCCGTCCGTACAAGTAATTGTATAATTACGTGTGCCGCTATCCCACCAATCGCCTTTTGGGATCGCTTGCCACTCTTTTACCGTGCCTTTGAATTGAATCTCTGCAAGCCAGATGCATTGATCGAACGCACCATCTCCGATCGAAGTCACGCTGTCGGGAATTGTAATACTTGTCAGCCCGTAGCAACAATAAAACGCCTTATCCCCGATCGAAGTCACACTGTCGGGGATCTCAATGCTCGTAAGCGGACTGCACCAAGAGAACGCACACTCCCCGATCGAAGTCACGCTTCCATCGCTCGGGATCGTGCTTGTTTTACAACCTACGATCAAAGCTTTGCTCTCCGTCTCAATCAAGCAATTCTGTGAGCTATGATAGACAGGGTTCCCCTGCGCCACTTCAATGCTTTCAACTCCGATGCAAGACGCGAACGCGTCACCCTTAACTGAGGTCACGCTGTCGGGGATAACAATGCTTGTAAGCGTGCTGCAACCTAAAAATGCACATTCGCCAATCGAAGCTACTCCACTTCCAATCGTCACACTCTTAAGCCCGCTGCATTGATAGAACGTACTCCTTTGGATCGAAGTGACGCTGCCTGGAATCCCAATGCTTTCAAGTCCGCTACAACCCCAGAACGCATTGGTTCCAATTGAGCGTACGCTATCGGGGATAGCAATACTTGTAAGCCTGCTGCAATTAAAGAACGCACCGCTTACGATCGAGATTACACCGTTTCCAATCATCACACTTTCAAGCCCGCTGCAACCATAGAACGCAGAATCTCCGATCGAGGTCACGCTGTCGGGAATTTCAACGCTCTTCAGCCCGCTACAACCCGAGAACGCAAAACTCCCAATCGAGGTCACGCTGCCGTCGTCAGGGATCTTACTTGTTTTGCAACCGATAGACAAGATCTTGTTCTTTGTCTCAATCAAGCAATTTCCTGAACTATGGTAGACAGGATTGCCCTGTGCCACTTCAATGCTTGTCAGCCCGCTACAACCATAGAACGCCCGACCTTCGATTGAAGTCACGCTGTCTGGAATGGTAACGCTCGTAAGCGATTCATTTCTCGCATCATTCGATGCATCGAAAGCAGATTTGCCGATTTCTTTTACAGGCAAGTCAAGATAGACAGAGGGGATCACAATCTCCGTCTCCAACGTTGTGCCGAGGCCGACGACGGCGATGTATTCGTTGCCCGCCTCGTCCTTGCGTTGTTCGTATTTCAGCCCTTCGGTGCCGAGGTCCGTTTTGTCCTCGCCGCCTTCGTCGGGCTGCTGTTCTCCACCCTGCTCGACACTGGAGCCGCCTTCCCCCTTGCTGCCGTTATTGCCGCCACAGGCAACAAGTCCGAAGCAGAGGCAGAGAACGGCGGCGAGTGTCAACAGGACTGCCAAAAAGTTGCGTTTCATACATCTTTCTCCTTTTTTGCGGGCATTGTTGCGCCCCCCTCTACCCCGCTCCCTTGGAGGGAGGCAGGCAAGGAGAGTAAAAAATAAGGGCATTCCAATCACGGAACGCCCGCATTGAGTATCCCGTCATTGTTGCCACACAAATTCTCCACAAACGGATAAAAGGGATACACCAAATGCCAGTGTAGCCGTTTGTGGACAAATATTGAATTTATGTGGCAATTTCAGTATATCACAGCGTCATAAAATTTGCAAGATTTTTTTGAAAGTTGGGCGGAATATGTTGCTCCGTCGGTTTGACGTGCGTTTAGCATGAGCGCACGGCGGCACGCTGTGTGTGACACCTCTTCTGCCCCTACGGGGCCCCACCCCTCAAGGCTTCAACCCCTTTCCCCCTTCGGGGGACTTCCCCTTCAGGGGCAGCGAGGAGTATGGTGCGAACAAACGTTTGACAAACAGATCGAGACGTGCTATAATGGAGACATGATAGACGAACGGACGCTTACGATCCTCACGGAGAGTGCAAAATATGATGTCTCCTGCTCCTCATCGGGGAGCGACAGGCGCAACGAAGGCGGCATCGGGAACGGATATGCCTCGGGCTGCTGTCATTCCTTCACGCCCGACGGGCGGTGCATTTCCCTGCTCAAGATCTTGCTCTCAAACGACTGCATCTACAACTGCAAATACTGTCTGAACCGCCGTGACAACGATCTCCCGCGTGCGACGGCGACGGCGGATGACATCTGCGGACTTGTGATGGACTTTTACAAGCGGAACTATATCGAAGGGCTCTTTCTCTCCTCGGCGGTGCACATTTCTCCCAACCATACGATGGAACAGCTCTGTCTCGTGGTGAAAAAGCTGCGCGAGGAGTACGGATTTCACGGATACATCCATGTCAAGGGCATTCCCCGTGCCGATATGGAGATCGTGAACAGGACTGCTCTCTTCGCCGACCGCATGAGTTTCAACATCGAACTCCCTTCCGAGAGCAGTCTGAAGCTCCTTGCGCCCCAAAAGGACAAGGAGAGTTTGCTCCTTCCCATGGCGAAGCTGCAGCGGGAGAAGGCGGTCTTTCGGGCAGAAAAGCGCAAGGGACACTTTCTCCCCGCGGGGCAGACGACGCAGATGATCGTCGGCGCAAGTCCCGAAAAGGACGGCTCGATCTTGCGGCTTTCGCAGGGATTGTACCGCAAAAACGGCTTGAAGCGGGTGTATTATTCTTCCTATGTGCCCGTCCTTCATGATGCATTGCTGCCTGAAGTCGCGGGCGGAGCCTTGCGTGAACACAGACTCTATCAAGCAGACTGGCTGTTGCGCTTTTACGGGTTTGATGCCGAAGAACTTTTGCCGCCTGACGAAGATCTCTCCTTGGAATTCGATCCAAAATGTGCATGGGCGCTCTCGCACATGGAGCATTTTCCCGTCGAAGTCAACCGTGCGCCGCTCGAGATGCTCCTCCGTGTCCCGGGGATCGGAGCGAGGAGCGCACAGCGCATCTGCGCGGCGAGACGGTACACGCGGCTCACCTTTGAACATCTCAAAAAAATGCGGGTCGTCCTGAAGCGGGCGAAACACTTCATCACGGCAAGCGGAAAATTCTACGGCGCGGCGGAAAATGCGATACGGGGTCTGCTTTCTGCCCAAGAAGCGCATGCAAACGCCACGCAGCTCGATCTCTTTTCGATGAATGAAACGGCGCTCTCCGCGCTCACGGGGGAACTATGATCTACTTTTATGACGGCACAAAAGAGGCGTTTTTGACGGCGCTCGTTCTCTCCTTCCGCGACAGCGATCCCTTTCTGACCTCGGGCAACAAACAGCTTGTCCTCGGGCAGGAGACGGCGTTCGTGCGGACAGATCAAGACAAGGCGAAGAAGGTGGAAGAGCGTCTCCTCTCCTTCGACAAGGACTGCATGCACGATCTCGACACAATCTTGCGGAGCGGGGACGTCGGCAAGGACAACGTTGCGCTTGCCTATTTCCGCCTGCTTGCAGAAAAAAAGTGTCCCGTGCGCATGATGCTCGGCGAGGACGCTGTGCTTGCAGCCGATGAGTGTATCCATCGGGTAGGGTTTGAGATCCATCGCTTTCACGGGTTCGTGCGCTTTCTCGGGACGGCGAGCGGCGCTCTCTACGCCCCCATTTCCCCCGACAACGACATCTGCGACCTGCTCGTGCCCCATTTCCGCGCGAGAATGCCGAAGATCCCCTTCGTCATCCACGACGTCAAGCGCAAGAAAGCGGCGGTCTATGACGGGGAAAATACCTTCCTCGCCCCGCTCGACGAGGCGGAAGTGGTGCTCGCCGCCGATGAAACGGCTTGGCAGAGGCTGTGGCGGAAGTATTATGACAGCGTGAACATTCCATCGCGCGAGCGGCTGAAACAGATGCGCGGCTACATGCCCGTGCGGTATTGGAAGTTCATGCCCGAAAAACGCCCCTTCCATGACGCCGAAGGAGACGAAGATGCTCCTGTTCTTCCTTCATGACGGCGAGGATGACTGCCGCGGCAGCGGGGTTCTCCATCTCCTCGAGCATCGCCGCATACGCGCGGACGGAGTTCTCCTCGGCGGCGATGTCCGACCTTAAGATCTCTTCCGTCTCCCGCGCGTAATTGACGCAGGACGCCGAATAATATCCGACGGGATAGGGCGGACAGGCGGTAAAGACGGGCGGAGCGCCGAGACGGGTGATGAGCGAGCCGATGATCTGGAGATGGCGCATTTCCTCCGCCGCGATGTGCTGCAGTAGCAGGGAAAGTTCCCTTTCTTCCCTCTGTCCGAGCACGATGGACTGGTACACATACTGAAGCACGGACGTCAGTTCCCCTTCCCGCCCCGCGTACGCCTTGGTGACGATGCGAAGGGTCTTGACGTCCTCTCCGACGCTTTCAAGCAGCAAGCCGTTTTCCCCCTTTTTATCAACGTATGCGGGACTTGCTCTCCTTTGTGACCGCCGAAGAGACTGAAAAAACGGCGGACAATGCCGCCGTTTTTTCAGAAAGTTCTCAAATCAGGATTCAAACTCGTAATAGCAGTCGCTTCTCTGCGTAGGGGGCATCGTTTCGCCCTCGCCGACGTAGACTTTTCCGACGATCTTGCCGTCCGAGTCAACTACATTGTATGCGCCCGTCTTGGGGCAGACATCGCCGCAGTTCAACCTCATATTCGTTCACCTCCATACCGTCAGTATGCGAGGCTTTTTTTCTTTTATACCATGATGCCGAGGACGTCGATCCAGATACATGCGGCGGTCAACAGGATGAGATAGAGCGAAAACCACTTGTAATTGGCTTTGCCGATGACCTTGAGCATGACTTTGATCGCAAGGAAGCCGAAGATCGCCGCAAAGAGCACGCCGACAAGGACCCCCACCGCCGTGTACAGCCCGCCGTTCGCCGCTTCGGAGAATTGCGGTTCCTTGAGAAAGCCGTACAGCTCGACGAGCACGCTTCCCAAAATGACGGGAATGCTCATGAGGAAGGAAAACTTTGCGACGTCCTTTGTCTTTGCCCCGCTCACCGTGCCTGCGACGATCGTCGATCCGCTCCTCGAGATCCCCGGGAAGAGCGCAACTGCCTGCATGACCCCCATCGGGACCGCATTGCCCCAGCCGAGCTCTCTCTCCTTGCGTTTGGGGGACTTGGCGACGAGTTCGCAGCCGAGAAGCAGGAGCGCCGTCACCGAGAAGCAGAGCGCAAGAAGCAAAAATGCCTTCTCCCCCTCAAAGAGCGCCTCGATCTTGTCGTTGAAGAGAACTCCGACGACCCCCGCGGGGATCGTGGCGACAATGAGCATCAGGAGCGTCTTGAAAGGCTTTTTGAACAGTCCGAGGATGTCCTTGAAAAAGACGGTACAGACGGCGATGAGCGTTCCGAAATGCAGCATGACGTTGACAAATGTCATGCTGCCGCCCCCGAGATCGTACCCCATGACCTTCTGCAAAAAGACGAGATGTCCGCTTGAAGAAACGGGTAGGAACTCTGTGAGTCCCTGCACCGTGCCGAGTACGATAGATTTCCAAATTACGTCCCAAATATTCATAGAAGGTCCCGATCAGGAATTTGTGATATCGAGATTGCTCAAATCCGCATAGCGCTCTTCGTGGACGGTCGCGCTCGATTCCGCATAGCTGTTGATGATGTCCGTCTGCTTGTTGCTCGCGTAAGAGCTGACAGCCGCCGACTTCTGCGCCTCGTAGAAGAGGTTGGAGAAACTGCCCTCGACATCCTTTTCTGCGGGAACATAATCAACGAACGGGTTGGTGTCGGGTTTCAGGAAGGAGAACGTACAGTAGATGATGTGCCAGCCGTAGTCGGAGGGAACGATGATGTAGTTCCCCGCACCATTTGCGCACACTCTCTGTGCCGCAAACTCGAATTCGGGAACGAAATCGGTCTTTTCAGGCGTAATCGTATAGCCGAGGTAGGAATTGAGTCCCGCTGTATCGGTATTGTATGCGAAGGAAAGCTCATTGATGACGGAGAAAGCCTTGTTTTCGGGCGTACCCGCGACGAACATGTCCTTCGCCTCGAAATTCTTGCCGAAATCGACTTTGCCTTCGTAATAGACGAACTGCGAATAGTCGACTTTGCCGTCCTTGTCGTAATAGTCCTTGCTCGACTTCGTGAAGTAATTTTCGTCGCTCTTGTTGCCTTTGGCGGAGAGACCGTCTACGTAATTGAGATACCCTTCCATTTCGGCGATGAAGCCGTCGATATCGATCTTGAAGGGCTTCAGGGTGTACTTGCCGTCCTCATCCTTCGAAACCGTACCGTTGTAAGTATACTGCCCGTAGTAGTTCTTGAGTGTCTCGTACTGCTGTTTGCCTTCCCCTTCCGCCTTCAGAGAATCTTCAAAGAAGAGGTAGGTGCTTCTCGTGCCGCTCTCGCCCTTGGGTGCGACGTCGTAACCGCCGTCGCCCGCATCGAAGGAATAATCTTCGTGCCCCGTGAACCATGTGCCGCGCTGGTCGGTCGCCTTCAGTCTCTGAAGGATCTGTGCCCGCCATGCGAACTTGTTGCCCTGAAGGTCGTCCTTATCCATCTCGAGGTCGCCGAGATCCTGCGTGTCCTGTGCGGAGAAGGGAAGAAGGATGTTGATGACAAAGCCGTAGCCTGCCTGCGGGGCGGTCAAGACGAAAGAAGAATCGGACATGCTGTCGAGCGCGTCATCGATGGAGAGCGTGCCGGCGTCGAATCCGCCCTTTTGGTTCTGGAAGATGGTGTCGAGCTTGTTCTGGAGCCAAGTATCGGTGATGTCCGCTGCGGCGTCCTCTTCGAAGGCGTCGGACATCTTGTTGATGATCGCGGTCTCGTACGCGCTCTTGAGTTCGCGCTTGAAGTAGTTGAGTTCTTCCACTCTCGTGGTATCCTCATCGGCGTTGAGAAGTCCGCTCGAGCGGATATTCGTCAGGAACATGGCGTAAGCCTGTCTGCGCGTATATGCCGTGGAGCCGTCCACTTTCTCATAGCTGCCGAGCGCCGTCTCCGTGCCCGTGTAGATCCTGTAGTCGGCGTCGAAATAGTCCTCGTCCTCTGTCCCGATGCCCGTGGGCGTCGTGCGGACGGTCTCGTCATGGTCGTGCTCGTCTTCCTCTTCGATGAGTCCCTCTTCGATGGAGTCGAGAGAGTTGTTGAAGGAGACGCGGAGATCGTAATACGCCTTGTCCTCTTCGTCCTTGGTGAGGAAATATTCGAGACCGCGGAGAGACTTGTCAAGTTCCGTTTCGCCCGCCGAGACATAGGAGACGTATCCCTCTTTCGTGAAAGCGTTGCCGTTCTCGTCGGTGAATCTCGGTGCACCGTCCTTCTGTTCGGAGAGGAAATACACCTTTGCGTACTGCACATAGACGTAGCGGTTCACGAGACTGTCCTTGATGGCGTCGAATGTATCGCGGTACGTCCAGCCGTACTGGCTCATGACGGAAGATCCGCTCGAGACAAAGCTCGCGACCATGTCGCGCTTGTAGATGTTCTCCGTCCCGATGACCTCTTTATAGTCCTTGAACGCCTCGTTGTTCGTAATGTTGACTTCGGCGATCACCTGTTCGTAGTCCTTCTTGGCGTCCGTCGTCACGAGGTCGCAGCCCGCAAGCAGCCCGCACGCCATGACAGACGCAACGGAAAGTGCAATTGCCGCTCTTGTTTTACGCTTCATAGTAAATGCTCCGTTCTTCTTGATTTTGAGTCGCGGGAAACCCCCACGATTTTCATACGCTTCCTATTATAGCCCATTTTGAAAAAATGTGCAATTCTTTTTCGTGATAAACAGAGAAAAATCATGCGAAAGTTGCCGCAAATTTCAAAAATCTCGTCATCTGGACCATCGTTCTGTTGCCGTCGCCCATGGACGGGAAGGCAAGTGCGGGCGAAGTTGTCATCTCGAGACGGAGTTTTCCCTGAAACGCTTCCATCGCCGCGGCGACTTTTTCGTTCCCGAGCGCGTTGAGGGAAGCGAATTCCAGTCTCCCCCCCTTGTTGCTGACCGCGATCTTTTTCACGCCGAGCTTCTGGGCATACGCCTTCATCAGGGCGATGATGAGAAGGCTGAGCGTCTCCTGCGGCATGGGTCCGTAACTCTCTTCCATGGAAGTGCACACCCGCTTGTAGTCGGCGGCGCCGCCGAT
Source organism: uncultured Clostridia bacterium (assembly GCA_947626935.1). Classification (GTDB taxonomy): domain Bacteria; phylum Bacillota; class Clostridia; order Christensenellales; family Borkfalkiaceae; genus Gallimonas. Next base: position 36,182 of record CANQUD010000004.1, read on the forward strand.
CTCCGCGATCTGCTTGTAGCAGTCCATGCGCCCCGCGGGAGATTCGACGTACGATTCGGGAATGAACGCGGTGGACTTGACGTCGAGTTCGACGCTCTCCTGCTTCTCGCCCGTGAGTTCTTCCTTGAGGATCTTTGCGTACAGCTCGTAGCCGACTTTATCCATGTGCCCGTGCTGTTCTGCGCCGAGGACATTCCCCGCGCCGCGGATCTCGAGGTCGCGCATGGCGATCTTGAATCCCGAGCCGAGTTCCGTGAACTGCATGATCGCCTTGAGACGCTCGGACGCGTTGTCCGTCATGATGCGTTCGGGCTTGTAGGTAAAATAGGCGTGGGCAAGGCGGGAACTCCGCCCCACCCTTCCGCGCAGCTGATAGAGCTGGGAAATGCCGAGCCTGTCTGCGTCTATGACCACGAGGGTGTTTGCGTTGGGAAGGTCGATGCCGTTTTCGATGATGGTCGTCGTGACGAGGACGTCGTATTCCCCGCGGTAGAACCCGAAAACGCTCCGCTCGAGGGTCGCGCGGTCCATTCTGCCGTGAGCGACGCAGATCCTTGCCTCGGGGACGATCTCGCCGAGACGGGCGGCAAAGGCTTGGATGCTCTCCACCCTGTTATAGAGGACGAAAGTCTGCCCCTTTCTTGCCGTCTCCCGAAGAATTGCGTCCCGCAGCAGAGTCTCCGTCTCCTCGGCGACGTACGTCTGGACGGGGAGCCTTGCATTGGGCGGCGTCTGGATGGTGGAGATGTCGCGGATGCCCGAAAGAGACAGATGCAGCGTGCGGGGAATGGGCGTTGCGGTCATCGTCAGACAGTCCACATCCCGCTTATAGTTCTTGATCTTCTCCTTGTGCTCTACGCCGAACCGCTGTTCTTCGTCGAGGATGAGAAGTCCCAAATCATGGAATTTCACATCGGACGAGAGCAGTCTGTGCGTGCCGACGATGAGGTCGATGTTGCCCTGCGCAAGGTCGGAGAGCGTCTTTGCCGTCTCCCGTTCGGTGCGGAAACGGTTGAGACATGCAACGCGTACGCCGAAGTCCTTCATCCGCTCGAGCGCAGTCTGGTAATGCTGTTCGGAGAGGACCGTGCTCGGGCACATGAGTGCCGTCTGCCGTCCCGCCAAGATGCAAAGGTACGCCGCACGGAGCGCGACTTCCGTCTTGCCGAAGCCGACGTCCCCGACGAGCAGGCGGTCCATGACCTTGGTGGAACACATGTCCCCCTCGATCTCCTCAAAGGACGTCGTCTGGTCGGGCGTGTCCTCATAGGGAAAGGCGGCGATAAATTCGTCCATGAGGTCTGGATATTCGGGAAAGGCATAGCCGACCTTCTCCTGCCGCTCGGCATAGAGCGCTTTGAGGTCGAACGCCATCTTCTTGAGAGAGGCGCGGACACGCGCCTTCACCCGCTCGAACTCGCCGCCGCCGATCTTGGAGAGCTGCGGGGTCTCCCCTCCCATGTACTTGGAGAGGATATCCATATTCTCGACGGGCACATAGAGGGTGTCGCCGTCCTTGTACTCGAGGGCGATGTACTCCTTTGTCCCGTCCGTCGTCTCGATCTTTTTGGTCCCCGTGATGCGTCCGACGCCGTACGTCTCGTGCACGGCATAGTCCCCCACTTCGGGGGCGACGAAGAGGTCGCCGCGCTTCTTTCTGATGCGGCGTTCCTTGACGGCTTTGGTGAAGAGGTCGCCCGTGCCGATGACGGCAAGTTTTGCGCTGTGGACCAAAAAGCCGTGCTCGAGAGTCTGTTCGGAGAGTGCGATGCCCTTGAAGGCTCCGAGAGAGGCGGGGAGCGGCGAAAACGGAAGATAGGATTCGGAAAGTTCTTCCCGCAGTTTTTCCGTCCTCTCTCTGCCGCCGCAGTACAGGAGAACGCGGTATCCGTTCCCCATCCATGCCTTGAGATCGGTCGCAAGGTCGCCGAGAGAGTTGAGATAGCGGCGGACAGGCGTCGTTTTATAGTTGAAAATTTTCAGGGGGTTCGTCAAAAACGGGTCCCCCATGAAGGTCTGCAGGGCGAGTGTACGGTAGCCCGTCAGAACGGCGATGTCCGCGGCGGGGATATACTGTTCCTTGGAACAGGGCAGCGCCTCTCCCCCGTCGAGAAGGAGCTTGTAGCGCTCCGCATGTTCCCGATAAAGCCCCTCGAGCTTGTCGCGAAGAAGTTTCCCCTCGTCCAAAATGATGAGCGCGTCCCTTGCGAGGTCCCTCAAGAACTGTCCCGACCCCGCAAGAAGGGGCATCAAAAAGTCTGAGACATAGTTTGCGGTCTCCAGCTCCTCGGCGACGGCGTACATGCGGGAACGGAGAGACACGGGCAGTTTTTCGATCTCCCTCTTGAGTTTTTCGGCAACGGTCGGCGCTTCGCCTTCGGAGAGGAGCGCATCCGTCGCCGCGACGATGTCGATGGACTGAAGTTTGTCGTACCGTTCCCCCGTATCCTCGTCATAGGGCTTGATGGCTTCCACTTCGTCGCCGAAAAAGTCGATGCGGACGGGGTGGGAAGCGTTGATCGCCCAGAGGTCGAGGATGTCGCCGCGGACGGAAAACGCCCCCCTGCCGTCCACGGTGTATTCCCGCGTGTAACCCGCACGGACGAGAGCGGAGACGAGGGCGTCCATGTCCGTCTCGCGTCCCGTTTCGAGGTGAAAGACGCGCAAGTTTTTCGGCACGAGCTGGATGAGCGCTTCGATGTCGCAGACGACGATCTCCGCCCCCGTCTGCCATTCATAAAGGGCGGTCAGACGGCGGTACAGCGCGTCCTTGGAACCCGCCCTGCGATACAGGAGAACTTCGTCCTTCGCCGTAAGGAGCGCCGTCCTTCTGCCCGAAAGTACGGAGATCGCCTCATATGCCCGCTTTGCCGAAAGGGCGTCCGCCGTGATGTAGACGGCTCTCCCCTCCGTCAAGGAAGCGATGAGATATTTGCTCTCGTCGGGTACGCCGAAAACCGCCGAGGGGATCCCTTGGCGGAGACTTTCTTCGATGAGCGGAAATTCGCCCCCTAAATTGTCGTAAGAGTAGAAACTCATCCGTTATACTTGGTCATGACGCGCTCGAACTCCTCGCCCGCGGCAAGGGAGAGCGCGGCTTCCGCCGCCCGTTTGCATGCGGCGGAGAACAGCTCGTAGTCCTCTTTCCGAACCTCGGAGAGGACGTAATCGATAAGCGGAACGTTGACGTTTTCGTCCCTGATCCCGATGCGGATGCGGGCGAAGTCGGGAAAGCCCAGCTCGGCGATGACGGAGCGCATGCCGTTGTGCGTCCCCGCGCTACCCGAGGGACGGATGCGGACATGCCCCTTGGGAAGGTCGTAATCGTCATAGATGACGACAAGTTCCTCGGGAGAGATCTTGTACTTTGCGACGAGCTGCCTGACGGCTCTTCCCGAGGCGTTCATATAGGTCAGAGGACGCGCAATGACGATCTTTTCGCCGTTGATGAACCCTTCGGCGACGCTCGCTTCGCATTCCTTCTTCTTGAATTTTACATGAAGGGACTCCGCGACGTCCCCCGCCGCCAAAAATCCCATGTTGTGAAATGTCTTTGCGTATTTTGTCTCGGGGTTGCCGAGACCGACGATCAGATACATATGACTCCCTTCCCCGATGACGCGGGTCCCCCCATCAAAAAACCGCCGTGGGGCGGTCCTTTGCGTCAATCGTAAATTTTGCTCATCGGCTTGTCGAGATAGACGTTCTCGATCGCCGCCGCCCAAATGTCCGCGGTTGACAGGATCTTCATCTTCGGCAGTCTCTTCTCTTCGGGAAGATAGATCGTGTCGAGCATGACGAGTTCGTCGATGGCGGAATTTTCCAGCCGCTCGAGGGCGGGACCCGAGAGGACGGCGTGCGTGCAGCACGCTTTGATCTCCTTTGCGCCTGCGTCGACGAGCGCCTGTGCGCCCTGACAGATCGTCCCCGCCGTGTCGATCATATCGTCCACGAGAAGGCACCGCTTGCCCTCTACGCTGCCGATGATGTTCATGACTTCCATGACATTGGCGCGGGGACGGCGCTTGTCGATGATAGCGAGCGCGACGCCGAGACGTTCGGCGACCTTGCGGGAACGGTTGACCGAACCGATGTCGGGAGAGACGACGATGAAGTCGTCGCTCAACTTGTCCGCATAATAGTTATAGAGCGTGGGACCGCCGAGCAGATTATCGACGGGAATATTGAAAAAGCCTTGGATCTGGGCGGCGTGCAGGTCCATCGTCAGGACTCTGTCCGCACCCGCCGAGGTCAGAAGGTCGGCGACGAGTTTTGCCGTGATGGGGTCGCGCGAACGCGCCTTTCTGTCCTGCCGTGCATAGCCGAAATAGGGAATGACGGCTGTGACCCTTCCCGCCGATGCACGCTTTGCGGCGTCGATCATGATGAGAAGTTCCATCAGATTGTCATTGACGGGAGCGGAAGTGGACTGGATGATGAACAGATCGCGTCCGCGCACCGTTTCGGCGATGTGAACGCTCGTTTCCCCGTCCGAGAATTTTGTGACCTCGACTTCCCCGAGGCTCGTGTTGAGCTTTTCGGCGATCTTTCTCGCCAAGGGAAGATTGGAATTGCCCGCGAACAGCTTGATTTCGTTTCCGTGTGTGATCATGCGTCGTTCCTTATAGAGTTTTGCTTTTCTATTGTAACCCGAATGCCCGTTTTTTGTCAATCGTTTGAGGCGGAAATTTCCGTTTTCGCGGCAGAATTTGCAGAGCGGCTCCCCGCAGGGACATTCGTCCCCTTTCAGGGAAGTTTTGCGACGCCCGTCGCCCGTGCCGCTTCGGAGACGGCGGCAGCGACTGCCTCGTGCGCCCTCTTATCGTAGGCGTAGGGAAGAATGTAGTCCTTGGAAAGTTCGCTCTCCGTGACGCAGGAAGCGATCGCACGGGATGCCGCGATCATCATTTCATAGTTGATGTCGCTCGCACGCACGTCGAGAGCGCCGCGGAACAGCCCCGGGAACACGAGGACGTTGTTGATCTGGTTGGGTTTTTCGGACGAACCCGTACCGACGACCGCCGCCCCTGCCGCAAGCGCATCCTCGCGGGAGATCTCGGGAACGGGGTTTGCGCAGGCAAACACGATCGCCCCTTCCGCCATCGAAGAGACCATTTCACGGGAGACGCAGTCGGGTCCCGAGACACCGATGAACGCGTCCGCCCCCTTCATTGCATCCGCAAGGGTCCCCGTCTTGTGTTTGGGGTTGGTGCAGGACGCCATTTCGCGCATGGCGGGAGAAAGCGTTTCGTCGCCGTCGCAGAGGATCCCCTTTCTGTCGCAGAGGACGACCTCGGGAACGCCGAGTTTCAGAAGGAATTTTGCGATGGCGCTTCCCGCCGCCCCTGCGCCGTTGATGACGACGGAAAGCTCCCCTATCTCCTTTCCGACGAGCTTTGCGGCATTGAGGAGCGCCGCGGCGACGACGACCGCCGTGCCGTGCTGGTCGTCATGGAACACGGGAATGTCGAGATCTCTTTTGAGACGCGTCTCGATCTCGAAACAGCGGGGCGCGGCGATGTCCTCGAGGTTGATCCCGCCGAAGGATCCCGCAAGGAGTTCGATGGTGCGCACGATCTCGTCCGTATCTTTGGAGCGGATGCAGAGCGGGATCGCGTCGACGTCTCCGAATGCCTTGAAGAGGGCGCATTTCCCCTCCATGACGGGCATTCCCGCCTCGGGACCGATGTCTCCCAGCCCCAAAACGGCGGTGCCGTCCGTGATGACGGGCACGGTGTTCCACCGCCTCGTGAGCGTGAAGCTCTTTTCGATGTCATCGTGAATGGCGAGGCAAGGCTCTGCGACCCCGGGCGTGTAAGCGAGGGAGAGTTTTTCGCGGGTGTCGACTTCCACGCGGGGGACGACTTCGATCTTCCCCTTCCATGCGGCGTGTCTCTTGAGGGATTCTTCTCTGTAGTTCATCGCTTGCTCCTTTGGAACTATTATACCGAGTTTTTGTTCCGCCGTCAACCGATTGGCGCAACCTCTTCCCCGCAGTCAAAAATAATTCCCCGCGCCGAATAGACCGACGCGGGGAATTCCCCTTATGACATACGCTTTGATGGCGTTATGCTTTCGTAGGTATCCTCAAAATGGTGAAAGAATACGGTTTGAATTCGTAGCCGAAGTTCTGACCCGACCAGCCGACAGAGGAAGCGGCGGGCTTGACGGCTTCGCTCTTCAGAGTGTTCACAGCCTTATAATCGTTTGCCGTGAGTTCTGTGACATAGGCGAACCCGCTGCTGTCCGCATTGGAGATTTCGATATTCATTTTGACGCCCTCGCCCGAGACGTTGACGACCTTCAGAAGGATGTCGCCGTTGTCTGCCATGGTCGGGACGTAGTAGAGCTTGTTGAAGGTCTTTGCCGCCCCCGACGTTGCGGGGAAGGAGAAGGTCTCCTCGCTCGTCCAGTTGAGCTTGGAGCGGTAGAGATAGGTCGCGCCCTGATTTTGCATGAACATCTGCTGGACATAATAGTTTGCCGTGCGGACGATCTCGGTGTTCGTGAAGTACATCATGTCGACGTCCCACTGGTTGACTGCGTCGTCGCCGCCGTAGGCAGCGCTTGCGCTCTTGTTTGCAACGCCGAACATGGGTGCGTAGGCGGCAAGGTCGATGACGTTGCCGTTGCGCTCGTAACTCGTCATCATTGCCGCTTCGGAGAGCGCCGCGATGAGTTCGTTCCGATAATAGCTGAACCCGCTGAGGTCGGTGTTCGCCGAATACTCGCCGACAAAGACATGATAGGCGGTGTCGGGATCGAGGACGGTCTTTTTGTAGCCGTCATACATGGCGTAATTTTCGAGAAGAGTCGTCCAGTTCACATAATAATGCTGGTCGTGCACGCCGTAATCGGAGACCTTGTCGATGACATGGTTGCGGACCGCATCTTCCGCTGCCCGCTGCGCCGTGCCCTTTTCGGTCAGAACGGCGCCCGAGTTGTTCTTTGTGGTGTTCTGGCAGTTGGTGAGGAACATGCCGTTGCCGACGATGGGCGTGACCGAATACTGCTCGATCGCCGCTTGGAAGGCATCGCTCTGAAGGAATTTCTCGTAATATTTCGTGTAGTACGCATCGAACTGCTCGTTGCCGATGCCGAGATAGTCCATCTCGAAGGGCTTCTCGTGCCCGAGCGCGGCGCGGAGAGCGCCCCACTTCGTCGACGTATCGCCCTTGGCGAATTCGATGAGGTCAATGGCGTCCTGAATGTAGTCGTCTACCTTCTTGCCGTGTCTGCCGTTGAGTTCGATACCCTTTTCGCCCTGCGCCGCGCCGCCCAAATCGGACATGCCGCAGTTGAGAACGGGAACGGCGCTCGCGCCGAGGTTCTCGCACAGTTCGAAAAATTCGAGGAAGCCGACGCCGTACTCCATGTCGTAGCCCCAGAGGTCGCCGTTCTGTCTGCGCGTGATCCACTCGCCCCGCGTCGTCTCGGTGGTCTCCTTTCCGTCCTCGACGAGGGTGTAGGTGAATGCGGGAATGGTGTCGTCCCCTGCGTTGTCGCCGTTCTGCACGGCGCCGACGGAGTTCTTCCAGTCGTAAACTTCGGTCGTATCTGCGCCGCCCGCCGCGGAATCGCCCTCGATGATGCACCCGCCCGGGAAACGGACGAACTTGGGACCGAGTTCCTTGATGGCGTCAAAGGCATACTGCTTGATCCCGCCCGTCTGTTCCGTCGTCTCAAGCTGGATGCCGTCGATGTTGTAGACGCCCTCCGTGTCGAAGCAGAGTTCGAAGGAGACGCCCGAGGTCGCCGTGCCGCTCGATTGGAGTGTAGTACGGTATTTCACCCACTTGCCGTCCCCCTTGAGCGGGAGAACTTTCTCGGCATAAGTGGAGTTGCTGTCCTTGATCCTGACGGTCAGATTCGCCGCCGCGGTAGACTTGATGAAGGCGGAGAAGATGTAATCGACGCCCTTCTTCACGGCAATGGGAAGCTGGGTGTGCCCCGCCGAGGAGATGCCGCCGCCCGCAGCCGTCACATTGACTGCCCCATAGTTTGCGTTGACGTTCCGTGCGCCGTATTCCGCTTCGTTTTTCAGGACGCCGTTCAAATTCTGGACGGAAAGTTCCGCATTCTGCTCCGTCCAGCCGCTCGTCTTTGCACCGAACGTCTCAAAGGACCCGTTGGGTACGATGTTGTCGTCGAGAAGGTATCCAGCGTAATTGATATCCTCGAGAAAGACGCCGAAGAGGCTGTCGGAAATGTCGTAATTGGCATTCGTCGTGCCGTTGACCGTCAGCGTGACGTCCTGATCGGAAAAACTCGACACCTGCTTTTCGGGCAAGGGAAGCGTACCGCTCGGTTCGTTGCCGCTGTTTCCCCCTTCGTTCCCGTTCTCGTTGCCGCCTTCCGTCTTTTCGCCGCAGCCCGCAAGCAGCGAGACCGCAAGCACGGATGAAACGGCAAGTGCAAAGAGCTTGGTGAATTTCATAGTCTTATCCCCCCTTTTGCCCTATATTATAGCACAAAAATTTTTTTTGGCAATACTGTTTGAAAAATTTTTTAAGTATTTTAAGAAAAAGTAAAGGAAACGGCAAAGGAAAACCGACGGATTGGCTCCGTCGGTTTGAGTGTGATGGAGAAAAATGTCTGCGGAACGCTTGGGGTGGAGTGAACGCGGTGACCCACTCCCTGTCGCGATGCGACATCCCTCTCCCGCGGAGAGGGTAAGGTCTTGCTGCCCCTTTTAGGGGAAGTGGCGAACGCAGTGAGCCAAAGGGGTTAAACCCCTCTGTCACTCGCATTGCTCGTGACATCTCCCCTAAGAGGGGCGACAAGTGGACTGCGGTGACCCACCCCCTGTCGCGATGCGACATCCCTCTCCCATGGAGAAGGTGCGTCCCCTTGGCACCCCCTTGAGGGGGAGCTGCCGAGGCTGTCCTTGCCGAGGCTGAGGGGGTGGCATTCCCGATTTGGAACGACACCCCTTCCGCCCCTACGGGGCACCCACCCCTCAAGGGGTGGGCAAGGAGAATGCGGTGACCCACTCCCCTACCCCTCTCCCACGGAGAGGGTAAGGGAGGGAAGCGCTTTAGGGTGTTACTTCGTGCGGATGCGGATGGCGGTGACGGTGAACGGCTTGAGTTCATAGCCGAACTGTGTCCCTTCAATGCCGATCGTGTACGTCTTGGGACGGATCGGCGAACGCTCCGCCGTGTTGACGGCTTCCGCGCTCGATCCCGTCAGTTCGACGACGTCGGCAATGCCCTTCGGCGAAAGTTCGCTGACGGTGAAGTTCACATTGATCTTCAGCGTGGTATTGCCCGCATTGACGAGCTTCAGGATGACGTCGCCCGTCTCTTCGTCGCAGCTGGCGACAAAGAAGATGTCGTTGCATTCGCGCGAGTCGCTTCCGATCGCCGCCTTATAGGTCGTCTTGGGTTCGGTGAAGCCGCCCGCGTACTTGATGCCCGCCGTCACTTTATAGTTGCCCGTGTTCTGCATGAAGAGCTGTTGGACATAGTAGTTGGGCGTCAGGACGACGGAGTTGTTCGTGAAGTACATCATGTCGACCCCCCATTGCCTTACGCCGATGTTGTTGCCGAACATGGGCGCATAGGCGGCGAGCTTGACGATGTCGCCGTTGCGTTCGAAGCCCGTCATCATCGCCGCCTCGGACAGGGCGGAGATCATGCTGTTGTTGACATGGCGGTATTCGATGTTGTCGTTCGCGCTCGGGGAGCGGATCGCCTGACTGTTGACGGCGTATTCGCCCACGAACACTTCATAGTATTCTTTTGCGTCTCTTGTGGGACGTTTGTAGTTGTCATAGAGGTCGGTATTGAGCAGGAAGTCGGTGAAGTTGACGTAGTAGTGCTGGTCGACGACGCCGTACTCGGAGACGGACTGAACGACTTTGTTTCCGACCGCAGCCTTTGCAGCCGACTGTGCGGCGCCCGTCGTGCTCTGTTTCGGGTTTTCGCAGTTCTGGAACATCGTGCAGTTGCCGACGATCGTCTTGACATTGTACTTCTCGAGCGCTGCCTTGAAGGCGGGATTCTTCAAAAATTTCTCGTAGTAGTCTCTGTAATAGTCCCCCCACTGCTCGTTGCCGACGCCGATGTAGTCCATCTCGAAAGGTTCGGGATGTCCCATGAGTTCACGGATGTGTCCCCATTCGGTGTCCGTGCCGCCCTTGGCAAACTCGATGAGGTCGATCGCGTCCTGAATGTAGTCCGCCGTTCCGTTGCCGTATCTGCCCTGAAGCGCGGAGCCGTTGCTTTGGGTCTGGCAGGACATGCCGCAGTTGACGATCGGGATCGCCTTGGCGCCCAGTTCGTCGCACAGCTCGAAATATTCATAGAAGCCGATGCCGTACTCGTGGGGATAATAGATGTTTTCTTTCTGCCAGATGTTGCCGTTGGGTACGCGCGTGACCCATTCGCCATAGGTGCTTGCCGAACTCTGCTGCCCGTCCTTGTAGAGCGTGTAGGTGAAAGCGGGGACCTTGTCATCGCCGTCCGTCTTGACTGCGCCGACGGAGTTCTTCCAGTCGTAGGCGCTGACCATGTTCTTCCCCTCGATGACGCAGCCGCCCGGGAAGCGGAAGAACGCGGGCGAGAGGTTGGAGATCACCCTGTAGAGGTAATTCTTGAATCCGACGGTCGAATCGAGCGTCTCGAACTGGACGCCGTCGAGAAGGACGTCGCTGTCGGCGGTGACGAAGGCGATCTCGAGCGAAATGCCCTCATTGCCCGTCGCGGTCGCCGTGAGCGTTTCTTCCACCTTGATCCACTGGTCGTCGGGTGCGGTGACGGAGAAGGTCTTTTCGGCATAGACGGTACTGCCTGCCTTGGCTTTTACGGTGATCTCTCCGCTGTAACCGCGGAGAAATGCGGAAAAGAGGTAATCTTTCTTGTTCTGTATGTACATCGGCACGTTGTCAAAGCCCTTGTTCGCGAGCGTGCCGCCCGCGGGCGTATCGATCTTTGCATAGTAAGGGCTGTTGGGGTGGAGCTTGTTGTCCCCCGTCGTATAGGTCACTTTGAGGTTGCCGCCCGCTGTCCAGCCGTAGTCGTGGTCGAAATTGGAGACCGCTCTCGTGCTCTCGAAACTGCCGTTGGCGATGAGGTTGTCGTCGAGCGCCTGCGACGCATAGTTGATGTCCTCGAGGAAGAGTCCGAAGAGATCGCCCGAGACGGAGCGCTCGGGACTCGTCTTGTTGACCTTGCCCGAGAGGGTGACGGTCGCCTGTCCGTCCGAAAAGACGGGCGCTTCGCGGTCGGGCGTTTCGACGACGGGCGGATCGACCTGCGTATTATCGCCGCCCTCGTTTCCGCCTTCATTGCCGCCGTTTTCCGTCTTTTCGCCGCACCCCGCAAGGAGCGAGAGCGACAAGATCGCGCTGACGCCCAATGCCAAAAATTTTGCTGCCGATTTCATGTGTTTCCCCCTTCAAATTGTTTGCCTTATTGTATCATATTTTTTCGGCATGTGCAAGAGCTTGGGAAAATTTTTCAAAAGAAAGGAAAAAGCCTCCCGAAGGAGACTTTCTTTCAACTCATTTTCCGTCATCTTCTGTCCATGGCATACGCCGCGGCGCCGTACATGCCCGCGTCGTTCCCGAGAGAGGCGCGGACGATCTCGATCGGCGCGTACTCCTTGGATGCGAGGATGTTCTTGTAGACGAACTTTCTGACGGGTCCGAGGAGCGATTCGCCCTCATTGGAGATGCCGCCGCCCAAGATGATGACCTGCGGGCGGAGCAGGTTGACGATGTTCGCGATCCCCTCGCCGAGGCTGCGGATGTAGCTGTTGACGATCGTCTTTGCAGCCTTGTCGCCGCGGCGGGCGGCGTCGAATGCCGTCTTTCCCGAGACATCTTCGAGCGTGGGCGCTTCTTCCCACATCAGAGAGTCCCTGTGACGGAGCATGGCGGCTTGGGCATCCCGCTTGAGCGCCGTGGCGGAAGCGTAGCGCTCGAAGCACCCCCTTCTGCCGCAAGTACACTTGATCCCGCCCTGACGGATGACCGTGTGACCGAGTTCGCCGCCCGCGGAGCGGTACCCTTCGACGAGCTTGCCGTCCATGACGATGCCGCCGCCCACGCCCGTGCCGAGCGTGATCATGACGGAATCGGCGTACGACTTGCCGCTGCCGAAGCGGGCTTCGCCGAGCGCCGCCGCATTGGCGTCATTCGTGACAAAGACGGGGATCCCGAGGTGAGAAGAGACCAGTTCGGCAAGCGGAACATCCAGCCAGCCGAAATTGGACCAGTTGACGACGACCCCCCTTCTCGAATCGATGATCCCCGGGGACCCGATGCCGACGGCGAGAACGTCGTCGCGCTCGATGCCGTATTCGCCCATGATCTCGAGAGCGAGACCCGCAAGGTCCCACGCCGTCTTTTCGGGCTTGTCCTCGGCGCGTGTGACACAGCGTTTTTTGTGCCGCACGACGCCCTGTTCATCCAGAATGCCTGCCTTGGCGGACATGCCGCCGAGGTCGATCCCGATAAAATATTTCATCCCCTTTTCTCCTTATTGGCTTTTTGTGCCTGACCGTGAAAAGCGCCGTTCACCCGAGTTTGATCCTCTTGCAGAGGGACTTGTACGAACGGATCAGGACCGCCGTTTTGAGACGCCCCGGGAAGAGCATCGCAAAGAACACATAACTGCGGTAACGGAGTTTCCGATAGAGCGCCGCATCGCGGCTCTTGATGTGTTTCCACAGCGCCTTCATCTTCTCTTTGCGCTCCTTGGAATAGACGCCGAGGACGAAGAGCATCGTCGTCAGCATATAGTTCGCAAGGGCGTGGAACATGTACTTTTTCAGTCCCTTGGGCTGCGCCGAGATCTGACGGTACGTCCATCTGTCCGTCATGTCCTGCATGACGCGGAGCATCTGCTCGTACCGCTTCACCATGTTGGGAAGGTTGACGGACTGGTCCGCCCTTCCGATGAAGTAGCGGTAGAAATCGACGTTCAGATAATACAGCTCGCGCGTGAAGGGCAGCGGATCGTACGAGACGATGTCGTCTACATAAAATGTATGCTCGGGAAGGAGCAGTCCGCTCTCTTTGAGGACGGACGTCTTGTAGACGAGGGCGTGCATCAGGAGCATCAGCGAGAAGCGGAACTTCTTGACTTCGTCCCACGTGCAGAACGTCCTGTCGGGGAATTTCCTGTCATATCTCGAGAAATGCCTCGTGCCGTCGGCGCTGTGTTCGTAGACATAGTTGACGATGTAGAGATCGGGCGAAGTCCCCTTCTCCGCATGCTCCCTGACGGCGGAGAGGAGCGCTCTGTACGCTTCCTCATCCGCCCAGTCGTCCGAATCGACGACCTTAAAGTAAAGCCCCGTTGCGAGTGCGAGTCCTGCGTTGACCCCCGATCCGTGTCCGCCGTTCTCTTTGTCGACGACCTTGACGATCGAGGGGTACGTTTCCTCATATTGCCGCGCGATCTGCAATGTACCGTCCTTGGAGCCGTCGTTGACAATGACGATCTCCACGTCGTCCCCGCCGATGAGAAGGGAATCGATACATTTCCGCATATAGTCCTGCGAATTATAACAGGGTACGGTAAAAGTGATGTACTTCATAGATCTTCGCCTGTTTTCTACAGATAAGAGCGCATTTTAACGGAATGGGGTCGGGAAAGACGGAAATTTCGACGCTTATTCCTCTGCGGGAACGGGAGCGGGATCTTTCTGCGCCTTCACCTCTTCGTATGCCTGTTCCTTTTCGAGCTTGACGTCGATCGCCTGTGCGGCGGCGTCGAAAAGCTCCTGCGACTTTTGGTCGCGCTCCGCCTTCGCCTCCTCGGTATCCTTGGGATCCGCGGCGAGCTTTTCGCTCTTCTTGACGTGCGCGAAGTACTTCATGACCTTGGAATTGACCTGCGAAGCGGCGGCATGCGCGTCCTTCTCGGCGTTGGAGAGGTCGGCGGCATACTGTGCCTTCTCGTAAGCTGCCTTGGCTGCCTCGATCTTCTCGGCGGGCGCACCTGCGGCGACGAGCTTCTCGTATCTTGCCTTCTTCTTTGCCGCGACCTTGTTGTTGTCGGGGAAGATGACCATGAAGATGAAGAAAAAGATCAGCATGGATACGCCGCCTGTGAGGACGGTCTTGATAAGTCCGATGACGACTTCGTTCCAGTTCCACCACATGAGAAGAGGATTGATGATGCCCCATACGGCGTTCGTGAAGATGGAGACGAGCACCCAGCCGATGAAATACCACATCGCCTGATACCAAGGGTTGCCGTGGGAGCGGTAGGTGATATTCCTCTGGAGCGGGAAATTGATACACTGTGCGAGGAAAACGGCGATCTCGAATGCGATAAAGTTTCCGAGACCCGCGATCTGAACGGAATATCCCGCCGCCTGATATGCGGCGACCTGCTCCGCTGTCGAAGCGAGATAGACCTTTTCTGCCGCATCGAGGAATTTGACGGGTTCGTTGAAGATCGCATAGTTGAGAGCATTCCCCGCCGCGTCCTTCCAAGGAAGTGCGACTGCGGGCCAGACGAAGGACTGCGTCCAAAGACTTTCAAACGCGTACGGGAGGAAGGTCATGATGATGAACTGGATGATCGTGACGCCCTCGGAAAACACGATGAAGAAGAACACCATGTAGAGAAGTTTGGAGAGCTTGGGGTGTTTTTCGGCAAAGTTGTACCAAACGCCCAGCCACCAGCGCCAGATCTTCTGGAAAAATGCCAAAAATGCGTTGCTTGACAGCGGTTTCAGCTGTTGTTCGAGGTCCTGTACCGTGTAATCACTCATGCTGCTTTCCCTGCCTTTTTATTTTTCTTTTCGAGCTTTGCCTGCTGTTTGGCGGCTTTGAGTTCTGCCTTCTCTTCCTCTGTCTTATGCAGGAATTGATGGAAGCCCTTGAAGAAGTGTCCGTCGAACATCTTGATGAGACCTTCCATCTTGCGGCGGTTGAGTCCCATGAATTTGGCGATGCCCCGCATGGGCTGATGAAGGGTGCCCATGACCATCGTGTTCGCCATCGCCCGCTTGCCGAACGCCTTGCAGAACTTGATCGCAAAGCGGATGACCCACGAGAATGCCCGACCCGTCCAGCCGCGCGCATATTTCAGATCGCCGACGGTCGTGTTCTCGTGCACGGGAAGGCGGCGCTTTTTCTTGCCCGTCTCCCGCTCGATCGTTCTTCCGAGAAGGGCAAAATACTCCTCGTCGGGAACAGCTTTGATGTCTGCCTTCGCATAGGAAGGGAATTTTGCAAGGGTGGGTTCGGGCGTGATGCCGTCGACTGCGACCGTCGCGGTCAGGCGGATGTCCTCGGAGGAAGCGCCGACCAAGATCTCATACTCCCCTTTCTCGACCTGCCAGCCGTTCGACGCGACGTCGAAATAGGCGAACGTCCTGTCGTTGAAGGGAACGGTGACGCGCTTGCTCTCGGCGGGAAGCAGAGAGACGCGGACAAAGCCCTTCAGTTCGCGGACGGGACGGACGATCTTGCTGTCGGGCAGGCCGACATAGACCTGCGCGATCTCGTCGCCCGCGACGTCCCCCGTGTTGGTGACGGTGAAGCTCACGCCCGCGGCGTCCGCTTCGACATCCGAATAGCGGAAACGGGTATAGCTGAGACCGTAGCCGAAGGGATACTTGGGTTTGACGCCCGCCGTCGTGTAGTAACGGTAGCCGACGAAGAGACCTTCGCGGTACTCCGTGCTGTCCTTCTGCCCGGGGAAGAGGTCGGGGGTCGAAGTCGGGCAATCGTCATAGGAATCGATCCAGCTCTCGGCAAGTTTGCCCGAGGGAACGGCTTTGCCCGTCAGAATGTCGACGACCGCTTCGGCGGCTGCCTGTCCGCCGAGACCCGCATAGAGGAGCGCGGCGGCGCCGTCCGCCCAGTCCGTCTCCACGACAGAGCCGCAGGAGAGAACGACGACGACCTTCTTGCCCGTCGCGATGAGCTGTTTGCAGAGGTTTTTCTGGTTCTCGGAGATGTGAATGTGTTCCCGATCCAGACCTTCCGCTTCGGAGAATTCATCCAGTCCCGCAAAGAAGAGGATGACGTCGGCGGCTGCGGATGCCTTGAGCGCTTTCTTCGCAAGCCCCTTCTTCTTTTTGCCGAAACGGTCGAAGCCCTGTTCTTCCGCGACGACGTTGAGAGAGGAATGTTTGATCTCTTCCTGCACCGTGGAAAGTTTGGTCGGGTTGACGATGGAAGAGCCTGCCCCCTGATAGCGGGGATGGAAGGCGAAATCCCCGATGACGGCGACTTTCGTCCCCTCCTGAAGGGGAAGGACGCCGTCGTTCTCGAGAAGGACCATCGCCTTTTCCGCACACTTCCGCGCGAGCGCGTGGTGGACGTCGACATCGAAGGGAACGATCTCCTTGGGATCGGAAAATTCGGTGAGCGTCAGAATGCGCTCCACGCTCTCGTCGAGGAGGGATTCGGGGATCTGCCCCTCTTCCACCGCCTTGACGATGTCGTCTGCGCCGTACTTGCAGGCGGGCATTTCCAGCTCATTGCCGCATTTCAAGCCCTCGACACGGCTGTTGCAGCCTGCCCAGTCGGTGACGATGACGCCTTGATAGCCCCAGTCGCCGCGCAGGATCTCGCGGAGAAGATGCTTGTTCTCGTTGGTGAATGTGCCGTTGAGACGGTTGTACGAGGTCATGACGGTGTTCGTCTTGCCCTCTTTGACGGCGATCTCGAAGCCCGTCAGATAGATCTCGCGGAGAGTCCTCTCGTCGACGACGGAGTCCGTCGTCATGCGGCGGAATTCGCGGTTGTTGGCGGCAAAGTGCTTGATGCAGGCGTTCACATGGGTGGACTGGATGCCGCGGACATAGGAAGCCGCCATTTTGCCCGCAAGGTACGGATCCTCCGAGAAGTACTCGAAGTTGCGTCCGCAGAGCGGGTTGCGCTTGATGTTCAGCCCGGGACCGAGCACCATGTCGACGTCCATGGACGCCGCCTCTTTGCCGAGCGCCTCGCCGACTTCGTTGCCGAGTTCCTCATCCCAGCTGCACGCCATGATGGATGCCGTGGGGAAGCAGGTGGCGGGAATGCTCTTGTGCAGTCCCAAATGGTCGGCTGCTTCGGCTTGCTTTCTCAGCCCGTGAGGTCCGTCGGAAAGGTACATTCCGCGGACGCCGTATTGGGGATAATCGCGCGTCTTGAAAAAGGCTTTCCCTGTCAGGAAGTCGGCTTTTTCCCGAAGCGTCATCCTCTTGACGATCTCTTTTTTCTCCATAATGTTCTCCTTACCATGAAGTGTATAATTTCGTTATACAACCTTATCTTAACAGAGAATGTTATTTTTTTGCGGTTTTATGGCATAAAGTGTCATTGAAACGCCACAATTAACAGCGCAAACGGCGGAAGATCGGGTCAAAAAACTGACAAAAATCCCCCTAAAATGACAGAACACCCGCAGACTGTGTCCGCAAGCGTTCGTCATAAGGGGGGATGAAGAAGAGGAAATGGTCCGTTTTTCCGTCTTCGGCTCTATTATACACAAAATGGACGCCTGCGGAACATTTTTGGCACAAATTGCAGTTTTTGTTACATAAATTGTCAAAAATTTTCTTTTTTTCACGGTTGTGAAAAATTTTCATGGTTTTTCACATAATTTTGTGAATCATTTACAAAGGTAACATGACTTCGAGGATGAAGGAATGCTCGCTCGCCTCGAAGTTCATGATGCCGCCGTACTTCTCGACGATGTAGGCGATGCTCTTCACCCCATAGCCGTGGGAGAGTTTGTCCTGTTTTGTCGTTTGCGGGAAGCCGCCGACGATCTCGACCGCGGCGGGCGTGTAATTCTCCACCTCGATCTTGACCATCTCCCCCACCTTGCGCACGGTGAGCGTCAGGTTGCGTTTCTCCCTGTCGTCGATGCCCTTGAGGCATTCGATGGCGTTATCGAGGGCGTTCCCGAAGAGGGAATAGACGTCCACGTCGTCGAGCTTTTTGAGAAGGCTTCCGTCGACGACGGTGACGAACTGGATGTCCGCCGCATCGCAGAGCATGTGTTTTTGGACGAGGACGACGTCGAGCGTCTCGTTGCCCGTCTTTTGCATGTGGCTGACGACATTGAGGGAACTCAACGCCTCGTCGATCCACTTCTCCCCCGCCTTGCCCTGCCCCGCGTTCTTCATGAGACCGAGCTGGTGCTTGAGGTCGTGGTACTTGATGTTCATTGTGTCGAGGTTCTGGCGGAACATCTCATACTGCTTTTGATCGCTCTGCCAGAGGAGCTGGATGATGCGGATATCCTCTTCGAGCTTCTTGTTGTAGACGTTGGTATAGAGACTGTCGAGAAGAATGAGTCCGCAGACAAGCCCGAAGAAGATATGGAAAAGGTTCAGATAGGAATTCTCCATGTGCTCGGCGGTCAGTTCGCGGTCGGTGAAGAGGTTCAGGACGATGAGCGAAATGACGATGAGCGACGTGATGAGAAGGAGCTTGATGTTGTTTGCGCGGAAGTTCTTCTCCTTTTTGAGCCTTGTCGTGAAGAAAAAGTAGCAGAAGGAGAACACGGAAAGGAGACTCAAGGCGTAGGTCACGAGGTAAAGCGGGCTGCCCGCGGGGACAGCCGCGACCTGAAGGACGTACTCCCAGAGTTTGGAAAAGCGGTAAAGGATGTGCTGGATGACATAGGCGCTCATGCCGAGGAAGAGCGCATTCCAGAGGTCGCCGCGGAAACACAGCCAGACGACGCCCGTCGTCAGGACGGCAAGGGCGATGTACCAAAGGCTCGCCGTAAAGGGTTCCTCATTCTGCCCGACACAGTAGGGAAAGGTGGCGCAGGCGATCAGAATGAGGGCGATAACGCTCCCCGCGATGCGGAGCGCTGCCCATTTCCGCGGACGAAGGAGCGGGATGAGCGGCAAAAAAGAGAGCAGCAGCTCGTAGGCGAAACCGTCCACCGTAAAAAAGTCAACGATCCTATCCCACATGCCGCTACCTCGTGTATTTCATGTACATCTCAACGAATTCCTTCTTCTTGTGACGGCTGATGAGAAGTTCGTCCCCCGCGATGCGGACGGCGTTGCCGACGACCGAATCCACATAGCGGAGATTGACGAGGTAGCAGCTGTTGCAGCGGCAGAAATCCATCCCCTGCAGCTGTTCCTCGACGGTCTTGAGGGAAGCGCGGGTGCGGAACTCCCCTTCCACCGTGTGAAAGATGAGATTATGGCTCTCCACCTCGATGTAGCGGATGGTGGACGAGGGCACGACTTTGACTTCCTGACGGGTGTTGATGACGATGCTCTTGTCCTCGGAATGGCGCTTCTTGACCCGCTCCATCGCCCGCTTCAGCACCTGCGAAAAATGAAAAAACCGCACGGGTTTGATGAGGTAAGCGAGCGCCTCTACCTCATACCCTTGCACGGCATATTGCGGCATGTTGGTGATGAAAATGATACAGCAGTCGCTCCCGATGCGGCGAAGACGCTTTGCGACTTCCATGCCGTCGAGGAGCGGCATCTCGATATCCAGAAAGACGATATCGTATCTGCCGTTGAAATTCTCGATGAATTCCATGCTGTCGGAATACGGATCGAAGGTAAATTCGTCGTAACCGCCGCTCTCCCGCGCCGTATCCAGATATTTCTGCATAGCCGCGAGATCCTTTTTGTTGTCATCGACAAGCGCGATGCGGACCATGTTCCCCCTCCCGATTCTATTTTACAACATTTTATGGGAATGTCAAGAGGGAATTTTTTCACGAGGGGCAATTTTTTCGTTTTCTGCCCCGTTTTTTTCAAAAAAATTGCCGCCCGAAGGCGGCAGAATGTTACGATTGAGGTGGATCGGTCTGTTCCCCTTCGTCGGGGTCCTGAACGAGGCGGATGTCGCCGTTGTCCCGTTCCTGTTTCATCAAGAAGTCCACGCCCTCGGTATGGAAGCCCTTGCCGCGGACTTCGGAGACGTTGCTGATCGTCATGAAGGCGTTGGGGTCGATCTTCTGGACTTCCGATTTGAGGGTGACGAGCTGGCGGGAGGAGACGACGGTCAGGATCATATGGCAGGGCTGTTTCAGATACCCCGTCTGCCCGTAGAGCACCGTGACGCCGCGGCTGACCTTGAGAATGATCATGTCGCGGATCTCCTTGTAGTGCATGGAGACGATCTTGACCTGTATCTTGTTCATGCCGATGAGAGAGACCTTCTCCGCGACGACCGCCGAGATGAATGTGATGAATACGCCGTAGAGCACGGCATTGAGTTCGGCGGCGATGAGGTTGAGCGTGACGATGCTCAAGTCGACGCACCACATCGTGACGGCGACGGGCACATTGAAGAACTTCTTCAGGATGAGGGGCGGGATATCCGTGCCGCCCGTGCTCGCCCCCACACGGAGAACGAGACCGATGCCGAGACCGAAGAGGAGCGCCCCGCACAGCATCGCAAAGAAGGGACTGCCGAGGGAGACGGTCGCGGGATCACCGATGGCTTCGGGAGCCATGCCGATGGAGTGCCCGTGTGCTTCTACATAGAATTCGTTGATGTAGCTGAAGAGGGACATGAAGGTGGGATAGAGGAAGGTCCCCGCGCCCGTAGCGAGCGCGAACTTCTTCCCGAGCAGGAAAGCGCCGAGCAAAAAGAGCGCGATATTCGCCGCATAGACGGTGATCTCGACCGCCCATTCCCGCCATCCGACGGTTTCGGGGATCAGATTCCGCACAAAGATGCCGAGACCCGTGGTCCCGCCCATGACGAAGCCGTTCGGCACGATGAAAAATGCCGACGCGCCCGCCGTGATCGCGTTACCGACGACGATGAACAGCAGGTTGAGCAAGAATTTCTTGACCTGCCGTTGGGTCGGCTTTTTGAGATGGAATTTTTTTTGTTCCGTTTGGGTCTCGGGTGTTCCGAATTGCAACTCTTCCATATTGCCCTCGTCTCTTGTCGCCGATTATTATAACACCCGTCGTGCGCTTTTGCAAGCGAAAATCCAAAATTCCCGAAAAGATTCTTCCGCCCCGTAAGGGCGGAAAAAAACAGGGCGCCGCCCATATGGACGGCGCCGAAATTTTCCCCGATGTTCAGGATCCGCAGCCGCAGCCGCTGTTTTGCGCATAGGGACCGAGTGCATACTGCCGCGCGTAGTAGTTATCGGAATTTTGGTTGCAGCCGCAGCCGTTTCCGTTCGAAGCATTGACGGCATTGACGCCGCTGATGAAGCCGTTTTGGAAGTTGTTCCAGCTGCTGTTGTTGCTGTTCTGACAGCCGCAACCGTTTCCGTTGTTGCCGTTTTGGCAGCCGCAGGGCGTGCCGAACAGGTTGTTGAGGATATTGGCAAGGGAGTTGTTGCAATTACACATGATGAAGTCCTCTTTTGAAGTGATCGGGCGATGCCCGTCGCTATCATTTTATGAACTTTGCGGCTTTCGTGTCCCTCAAAACTTGACACTTTCGGAATTTCGGGATATACTATTCGCAAAAGGAGGGGTCGCATGGAACGAAGATACAGGGCGGTCACGGTCATTCTTGCCATTCTCACGTGCTTTTGTCTGCTCGTGACGGTCGTCGGCGCATTCTTTGCGATCGCCGACGGCGTGACGGAGCAAGCCGCCCGCAGAGTCCCTTCCTACGAAAAGATCGACCTGACTCCCCTTCTCCAAAAGGAAGTCTGGACGGATGAGGACTATGAGACCATCCGCCTTCAGACAGGACTCTCCAAATCGGGAGCGGACAGCGTTGCAAGGTCCTCTCTTCCCGTCTTTCAGGATGCGTTCTTCTATGCGGGGGAGATCGATCATGAATACGTCACCCCCATCACGCCGCACGACAAGCTGAAGGACCCCGAAACGGGCGCGGATGTCCTTGCCCCGATGATCCCCCTCGAAGAGGGAGACATCCTGCTGTCCTCTGCGACGCACCTCTTCGGCTGGAGACACGGGCACGCGGCGCTCGTCGTGGACGGGGAGTCGGGAACGGTGCTCGAATCGGTCGCCATCGGCGTTGCGAGCAAGACCTCTTACGGCGGATCAATCTGGTTCCGAAAGTCTCCCAACTTCATGGTCATGCGGCTCAAGGGCGTCGACCGCGAAACGAGAGCAAAGATCGCCGAGGACGCCTTGGAAAGGTTGACGGGGCTTGCATACAACGTGTTTGTCGGGTTCTTCCTTCCGAAGGATCAGTGCAAGGACGGCAGGACGCCCACCTCGACGCAGTGCTCCCACCTCGTCTGGCAGGCATTTTTGAATGCGGGATACGATCTCGACCCCACGGGCGGTCCCCTCGTCACCCCCGACGACATCGCGGCTTCCCCCCTTCTGGAAGCCGTACAGGTCTACGGCTGCGGCTTTGAGGGAGCATGGAAGTAAGAGCCGAAAGATAAATTTCAGAACATAAAAATTCCCCCGACGGAAGGAAACTTCGGTCGGGGGTTTTTGTCGGTCAGTAGGTGAATGTCAGGACGATCCCGACGGAAGAGCTGCCCGAGGCATAGGAGATCTCGATGCGGGTAACATGGGTGTCGTCCGTTGCGAGCGACAGCGTCATGCCGTGCACCGCGGCGGGAAGGTCCTCGCCGATCCCGAGCACGGTCTCCGCATATTCGTCGAGCACATCCCCTTTCAGGACGCCGTTTTCCACTTTCAGGGAAGAATAGTACGTCTCGTCAAAGCGGAGTTTCGTCTCGAAATCCCCCGCCTTTGCCGTTTCGTCCACCGTGACGGTCGTGTACGCCTCGCTCGCCGAGAGGTCGTTGAGCTTCTTCTCCGTCCCCTTCACCGTGTAGCCGTCCGACGTCTTGGTGTACGTCTTGCGGCTCTCGAACTGCAGGAGCGTGCCGCCCTTGATCTCGATCTCCTGTACGAAGGAGATCGCTTCGCCGAGCTTTCCGTACTTCTCCGCGACCGTCTCCACGGTGACGACGTCGCCGCCGTTGTTGTTCCCGTTGTCATCGGGTCCCGTCTGCAGGGTATCGCACCCCGCAAACAGGAACAGACATGTCATCGCCGCAACCAGCGTTACGAATAATTTTTTCATTACAGAATACCTCCCTTCAGAGCAATATATGCGAGTCCCGCAAGCGCCGTAAGCGCCGCCGCCGCTTCGAAGAGTGCGGCGATCGGGGAATCTGCGATCTTCTCCGCCGTCTCGATGACTTCCTCCGCATCGGCAAATTTGTTCCATGCGTTGACGAGTGCATCATACTGCGCAAGTTCCGCGGCTGCGGCTTTGCGTTCCTCTTCATCGAGGGCGTTGAGCAGTCCGAGCATCTCCTTGAGGTCGTCAAAGTCCTCCGCCTTGAGCGCTTCCACATCCTTCCCTTCCGCAAGGGCGGAGAGACGGGTGAGCGTCTCCTTGAGCTTCTGCGTATACCCCTTTGCGTCCGTCACGATGACCGTGAACGATGCGCTTCCGCTGTAATTCGCATCGGAGATCTCCACCGTGACTTCATAATTGCCCTCGGCGTCGATCGTGCTCTTGGAGAGGACCGACGAAAGGGATCTGCTCGTGTTCCCCTCTTCCACCATCACGTTGCCGCTGAGCGTCAGCGTCTTGCCCGCGTAGGTCGTGCGGATGACGCTCGTGCCGTCCGACGTGAAGTCGGCGTCGACGAGGAGCATGAAGATGGCGTCGTCCGAAATGTCGCGCTTGGCGATCGTGTACAAGCCCGCCTTTCCGCTCAGTGCGTCGCCGTCCTTCTCATAGGCACCCGTGAACGTCACACTGTAGTTGCCGTTCTCCCAGACGCCCGTGATGGCATACTTGCCCGCACCCTCGAGTCCCGTGACGGAGATCGTGACGTGAAGATCTTCCTTGCTCTCTCCCTGTGCGAGGGGAGTTTCGTCGGAAAGATGCCATTGGGTCCCATCAAACGGATAGTTGTGTTCATAGTGGTAGACCGCTTCCTGATCCTCGATTTCGACCGTAACGGGTCTTGCCGTGATCGTGTACGTCCCCTCTGTGAACGTGACGGTGTAGTTGGCGTTTTCGTAGTTGCCCGTGATGGCGTAGCCGTTCTCCGTGACGGTCGTGCCGACCGCCTTTTGGAGTTTGATGTGAAGGTCGTCTCCGCTCACGATCGAGCCGCCCGTCACTTTCCAGTCCGTCTCCTGCTCCTGCGTGACCGCGGGTTCGGCGCCGTCATAGACATGGCTGTGGCTGACGATCGCGATTTGGACTTCCCTCTTCTGCACGGTGTAGGTGCCGTCTCTGTCGAGTTCCCAGCTTCCGCGGAAGGTGACGTCGTAGTTCTGCCCTGCCGCTGTGCCGACGATCCTGTATGTCCCTGCGCCGAGACGGGAATTCGTGTCTCCGTCAAAGGAGAGCGTGACGCCGAGGTCGTTCTTTGTGTCTCCGACGGCGAGCGCATCCTCTGCGACCGTGAAGGCAAGCTCCGCGTAATTTTCCCCATAGACGCTGCTCTTGTCGGTGATGTCGACCGTGACCGCCTTCTTCGTGACCGTCAGTTTGCCGTTCGTGAAGGTGACGAAGTAGTCGCTGTTTTCGGAAGTTCCGCCGATCGCGCCCGCATACTCGCCGACGTTCCACTTGCCCTCGTGCGCCGTCAGGGAAAGGGTGATGCGGAGATCGTCCTCGCCCTCGATCGCGCCCGCAGCCGTTCTCCAGAAAGCGCTGCCCTGCGAGAGGACGGGCGTTTCGCCCGTGTAGACGGCGCTTTGGTCGTTGACCGTGACGTTGACGGGCTTTGCCGCGATCTCGAATGCGTCGTTCAGAGTCGCGGACCCGCTGTAGTTCTTTTTGCCGCTGACCGTGACCGTCGCCTTGCCGACGTGGCAGTTGCCCGTGTAGACGGCTTCAAAGTCATTTTCCGTCAGGGTCAGCGTCTCGCCGCCGACCGAGAGAGTCACCGTGACGGCGGGCGTCTGATCCTTCCCGTTATAGACAAAGCTCTTCTGCGAGACGGAAATTGTCGCGTTTTCGAGGGATCTTGCCTTGATTCGGAAGGTGACGTTCGTCTTGCCCATGAAGTTGCCCGAGGCGGAGACCGTCACCGTGCCGTCGCCGACGTCTATGTTCTCCGACCAGGAAACGGTATATTCGTTTGCATTCAGCGTGAGGTCGCCGACCGTGACGCTCTTGACGGCGGGCGTGATCGCCTTGCCCGTATAGGTGAGGTCTGCGGCGGGATCGAGTTCGACCGTCGCGGAAGAGATGCTCTTCGGCGTGATCGTGAACATCGCGGAGAGGTCGGTCGAATAGGTCTGTCCGTTCTGTGCCGTGAAGGTGATGTGCGCGACGACAAAGTAAAGACCCGCATTCTTCAGCTCGCCGACAAGTTCGCCGCCCGCGCTGTCTTTATGATAGTCATAGGTCGCGGAAAAGGTGCCTTCCGTGCCCGCGTCGGGATGGTTGAGTTCCGCCTCGAACGTGTACGCCTTGCCGTTGTAGGTGACCGTCTTTGCGGTGAATTTCACGTTGGAGAACACTTCGGGCGTGACGGTATAGGCGCCTTCGCCGCTTCCCGCCGTCACCGTGTAATTCCCCCATGTCGCCTGCAGGATCTCGACCGTGATGTCGTACGATCCTTCCTCGCTCTCCTCATCCACGGCGGCGGAGAGCTTATAGATTGTGTCTTTTACCGCCTCAAAGGCTGCGGCATCCTGTGCAAGGAGTCCTTGCGCCTGTGCGGTCAGAGGAAGCTGCGGCTGCCCCATCGGGGAGTTCTTTCTGTCGGGAACGACCGTCAACGTCGCCCTTTCGATGTCAAACGTCAGCGTGAAGCTGCCGTCAAAGTTGCCCTGCCCCGTGACGGTGACGGTTGCCTGCCCCGCGTTCGTGTTGGACGCGTACTCCAGCTTGTAGTCGACGGCGCCCGTCACGCCCGCGATCGTGATTTCGATGTCGGGCGTCCATGCTTCGCCCTTGTAGACGAATCCGTTTTCAGGCACCACGACGGACGCGCTTTCCTGCCCTTCCGTAATGGAACGGGGCGTGATCGTGAACGTCGCAGTCGCTTCGCCCGTGAAGTTGCCTCTGCCGAGGACGGTGACCGTCACTTCGCCCACATCTTTGCCGTTTGTCGAATAGGAAACGTCAAAATCCGTCCCCATTGTCATCTTTTCGAATCCGACGAGCGTGAAGTTCTCAAATGGTTCATGCGCTTCGCCGTTATAGACAAACGTCTGTCCCGAGAGCGCGATCTTCCCTTCCGCGAGCGATTTTGCCACGATCTCAAAGGCGCCCGTGCCGCTCGAGACACTGCCGAGCACATAGTTCTCCGCCTCGACGGAAGCGGTCAGATCGTACGTGCCCTTGTTCCAAGTCTCATAAGGTTGTGCGAAGGAGAGCGTCACTTTGACGTCGTCGCCGCTCTCGCCTTCCGCAAGACCGTTGAGCACATAATAGGTCTTTTCGGAGCTGACTTCGGGTTCGCTGCCCGAGTAGTCCGCCGTCTGCTTGACGAGTTCGACCGTGATCTGTTTCTTCGCGATCGAGAACTTGAGCATCACGCTGCCCGTGAAGTTGCCGCTGCCGTTCAGCGTCACCGTCCCTTCCGAGCCTGCATTCGTGTTGTTGTTCCAAGTGAGGTCGGAGAATGTCTCCGTACCCGTAACGCCCGTCACGGTCGCATGGATCTCGGGAAGTTCCTGCGCCTTGCCGTTGTAGACGAAGCCGTCGAGGTCGTCCGTCGAGACGGCGGAAGCGTCGACCGTGCCGAGGTCGAAGGGCGTGACCGTAAATCCGTACTCGTGCGAGACGGTGGTTTCGTCAAGGTAATAGCCCTTTTCGAGCGTCACCGTGAGGGTGTACGCCTTGGCGTTTTTGACCGTCTCATTGTCCTTGACGGAGAGTTTCACGCCATAGGTCGAGAGCTGTTCTGCGGAAAGCCCGTAAAGCTGACCGAATTTCGCAAGGAGCGCATCGCTGTCGAGCGTTTCGCCGTTGTAGACGACGGGGTCGAACTCTTGCGCGGAGAGAAGCAGTTTCGTCTCCGTTGCGTCGCAGCCGAGTTCGGTGCAGACGTGGGTCAATTCCTTGAACTTTTCATCGCCGAAGTTCTTCTCATCGGCGGAAAGCGTCCAGTCGAAGCGGTCCTCCGCATGGTCCACTTTCCACGCACCCGTAAGGTCTGTCGCCTCGTCCGTTTTGGAATCGACAAGCACATGCCCGTCGACGTGCGGCGATTCTTCATTCTTTGTCCCGTGCGTGTTGCTCTCGATCTGGAATGTGATCCCGGGGAGCGTGAAGGTTTCATCCTTTGCATAGGTCGAATGATACGTCCTGCCCTCTTCCAAGGGACGAAGCTCCTTGTGAACTTTGTCCCAGACGTGCGCTTCGAGGGTGTATTTCGTGTAGTTGCAGGAATATTCCGTCTCGACGCCGTCAAAGAGTTCGTCCTTGAGTGTTACGCCGTTCCCGACGACGATCTTTGCCTCGCCCGTCGTGTCGGTCGTCTGTACGGTGCCGAGGAAGGTCGCGCCGTCCTGAATGTTCAATGTCCCGTTGACGATGAGGCTCGCATAGGACTTGTATCCCGCACCGGTGAGCTGTTTTCCCGTGGGATAGGTACGCTTGGCGACGTCGGGAATGGAAAAGCTGTCATAGACGTGCAGCCCCGCTCCCGAACGTACGTTGAGGGTCGCCCCGCTCTCCACGGTGAGCACGGATCCCGGCATTGCCTTGTAGGGGTGGAGGATGTCAAAGGTGCCGCCGCTCTTCAACGTGATCTCATAGTTGTAGGGAATGGAGAAATAGACCTTGGTCGTGTTGATGTTGAGCGGGAATTGCATGAAGTCGGCATAGGCGTTCCCCGTGATCTCGATCGTCGTCTTGCCGACGTCCTGCGCGTTGTTCGAGGCGCCCATTTCGGGTCTTGCGTGCAGATCGTCATAGACGATGTGCGCCGAGGCGCCGAAGTTGAGCACGATGAGCGCATCGTTTTGGAAGTAGTCCATGCCGTTCTTGCTCTCCTTGACATAGGAGATGAAGGGCTGTTCGATTGTCGTGATGCTCTCCCAAAAGTAAAGGCTTGCGTGTCCGTAGAGTTCGGCGCCGTGATGAATGGTGAAGCCGCCCTTGTTCTGCACGTTGACCATCGCATACATCTTGAACGGGGTGACGTTCTTGTTGAAGGACGCCTCTGTGTTGGTGCCGCCGTTGTAGTCGGTGATCATGAAGGGCTGTGAAAGTTTGCCGCCCGACACGACATCGATCCTGCCTTCACCCGTCACTCTGCCGTAGACGTCGAGGTGTCCGCCGCTCTTGACGTTGAGCGCCGTCCCCTCTTCCAAGAGAATGAGCTGCGAATAGTAGCCCGAGGTGTGACCTTGAGCGCTTTGGTCGGGATAGTGAAGGACACCGCCGACCGTAAGCGTGCCGTTGACGACGTTTTCGCCCGTAAGCGTGAGGGTATAGACGGGATCTTGATAGATCCCTTTCGAAGCCCACGAGACACGGGTCTGCGCCGTTGTTTTGGTACCCATGGTGTAGAAATTACCCGCTCGGTCGTAGGGAATGATGAGGTTGACATCCGCGGGAATGTCGATCCCGTTGAGCGTGACGTTGTCAACAATGACGACGTTTTTGTCTTTTCCCGCCGCCGCATCATTCAACGCCGTCTGAATTTCGTCGGGTTTATAGAGTTTGCCACCGTTGCGAACGGCATAGGACCCGTTTGTCGCTATCACTGCCACGACTTTGTTATAACCGGGACCGACAACATGACGATAATTCAGTTCATAAGATACCAACTTTGCATGCTCGGTATCCCAAGTGATGTCGCTGTCCTCAACGGTGAAGCCCGCATCGCCTTCGTGCCCCACTTTTGCGTCATTCGTCAAAGTACCGCTTACGATTTTCCAACCGTAAAATGTCTGATTGGGCGCAAGATTTGCCGTGAAGTTGATTGCCTTACCCGCATCTAAAAGTCCCGCTTTGTCGATGTCGACCGTGATCTCGCCGTTGTTTTGTACGATTTGACCGTCTGCACCTTCAACGCCCCAATCCGCGTATGCAGCGCCAGAATAATACGCCACGTTACGGATAGTTAAACGGTTATACTTACTGTTACTGCTATTATAAATTCCGTGGGCAAACCAAATTTGTGTCTCTGCCTCGTCTCCCGCTTCTATGCCAAGCGTAAATGTGTACCATTTTACATCCCCATCAAGTACTTTGACGTTTGTGGAATCACAAATAGTGGGAGCAGCGTAAGTTATCTTCCCATCCCAGCTGATAGTTGTTTGTGGTATTGCTAGGTTATTTGCCACTCCGTTTAGAAATCCCTTGTTATAACCTAAATCTTTGGAAGTAAATGCATTTCCGCTTGATGGAACAATCCTACTGCCGGTTTTATATGCGGCGGCAGAATATTTGTCTGGACCGTCCAAATAAAATTCTAACTGAAAAACGCCTGTGCCTTTTACTTTGAATCCGATTTGCGAAACCGAATAGCTGGCGGTCTCCTTTTCGGTAAAAGGTGAGGAAAACGCATACATATTGCCTTCTCCGTTGTAAGCGGGGTCAAAGAACCAAGGGTTTGCACTGTCGTCTTCGATTGTAATCGGCGCCGACGCGGGAGAAATGACATCGGGCAAACCGCTGTAAGGCGATGAAATATTGAAGCTTATGGTATAGGAAGTTTTAACATATTCCTCGCCGTAGTCGGGAGTTATCACGACTACGGTGTTTTCGGTCAAATTGGCAAGGTTAAACCCATACTTGCCGTCGAGGAAAGTGTATCCCTTATCGGAAGCGCCTTCGCCCGTATCTTCTTTGGCGCCGAGAGGCTTCCCGTTGACGGTGATTTCAAACTCTTTTCCCGTTACTTCTTTTTTTGCGGGAGACTGTTCTATCGTAAAGAGAAGATTGTTTTCGATAGCATAATCCAAGAGGAAATTGGCACCCGATTCGGGATCAAGCGTCTCCTGGTTACCGCCTACGGTTTTTGTCAGAGATACTTTGGGAAGAACAGCAATTTCTTGCAATTTCATTTCTACTGGGGTATCATGATAAGTACCAGGCTCACCTGCATGTCCTTGCTCATTAAAATATAGAATCAAATCATCGCCAGTGGTACCATAGCTATTATTGGGGCCATAATGAATGCCGCCCAACTGAACACCCGTCTGCAGGCTCGGATCAATCGTGGAAGTCACTTCGTCAAAAGGTTTTACGGCTAAACCGATGGGCAGATTGGCGGGAACGGAAGCCGTTGCCGAGCCGCCCTCATTTTCTAACTTAATACCATTTTGGATTATAAATTCTGCGTCTGTATACTGTGTATTGACGACGCCGGGAAGATAATACGCTTCACCAAGCCGCGCATCCCATTTCACTGTCGCACTTGTATATTGAAGTCCGCTATCATTTTTAAGCGTAATGTCGCTTATTGTGTATTCAAGTTTGGTCGGTGTTGCCACATAAGCGCTATATTCGGGAGCTTGAAACGTGATTTCGATTCTGTGATATCCGTCCCCCATTGCTTTCAGATCAATCGTATCACTACTTGAAGGTTTTGCACTGGAAGATTTTGCACTGTTGATTGTATGGTATTCTTGACCATTCACATAAATTAATTGCTGTCCGAAGCCATATGTCGCGTCTGTTGTGATTGCCAAATTGTAGGAATATGAAAACCACTTTTCGCCTACGAATTCAATCGTAAGCCAGTATTGTTGTTCGGACGGAAGATCATAGGTGCCGTCCGAGTTCTTTATCGTATATGTTCCAGCTTCCGCGTCGGTCGTCCAATCTTCGGATGTGGTCGTCGTTATTTTATCTGTCTTTTCAAAGAATTTCGCGTGGACCGTGGGGGTTTCGGCGGAAACTTCGTACAAAAACTCCGTATCATAACAAAGCGGCGTCTCCGCCGTCTCATACCAGTATGCAAAAACATATCCCTCATTTGCGCTTGCCTTGAGCGTCAGCTTTTCGCCGACCTCAGCGCTCGCGGTCACCGATTTCGCCGCTTCACTCTCGGAAGGCGAACCGTCATTCACGGAAACAGTCCCGTTGCCGTCCGTAACGACCGTGACTTGCGTCGAAGCAGCATTTGCGAACGTGGATCCGAAGGAAACGACTGCAAACATAAGCGTCAAGCAGAACGCAAGGCTCAGCAACGCGATCAGTCCCCTCCGCAAATTCTTTCTCTTCTCCATTTTCACTCCTTTCGGCGGTCAGTTCTCTCAAAAAGCCGCCATAAAAATAAAAATCGTCCCAATCCTCATGCCGTACGTCCGTCGCCATGTTTGCGCCTCTCCCTGTCCCCTCGGAGAAATTTGCTCGCTTGACACGGTCCGCCTCGGTCACACCAAGGCATAAGTTTTGAAACCGTATCTCATTTTACCATATGACGTTCACAAACGCAAGTAAATCGTCGAGGATATCCGAATTTTGATGAAAAAAACAACTTTTTGTAGTCATTTTTTATAATATATTGATTATTTTACTAAATATTTTGAGTGAAAAATGGGTCTGTCATGGGGTTTCATGACAGACCGAGGACGTGTGGGAAATGGAAAAAATCAAACTTATGAGCGTTTTTAAGGGGTGGTGCGGGACTCCACCCTCCCACGGAGAGGGTATGCCTTGGCGCCCCTGCAGGGGAGCTGCCGAGCGTAGCGAGACTGAAGGGTTTAACCCCTTTCCCCT
>CANQUD010000005.1 GCA_947626935.1 uncultured Clostridia bacterium
GCCTGAAACGCAGGTCGCTCCTTTTCCAAAAAATCTTGCTTTGCAATATTTTTTGGATGCCTTGGGCTTAGGCGGGGTCACCACGCGCAGGAATTTGAGAATGTCCCCCCCATTCGTCACGGCTGCGCCGTGCCACCTTCCCCCCGCTGGGGGTCAGGTCAGAGCCTACCCCTTCGGGGGGGAGGCTCCCGCGTAGCGGGTGGTGGGGGGGATAATGCCCACCGCTACGTCATCCTGCTCCCTCAAAACAACGCATAAGTCGCAATTTTTACATAAAATCGATCATAAGGAGAAAAAACATGTTTACATCGAAGGAACGGGCGAATCTGAAGGCGATGGCGAGCACGATGAAGCCGATCGGGCAGGTCGGGAAGGAAGGGGTCACCCCCAACCTCGCCGAGAGCCTCTCGAATGCCTTGGAAGCGCGGGAACTCATCAAAGTCACCCTTCTCCCCGCGGCGGGAGAGGACGGGGGGAAACTCGCCGCCGAGCTTGCGGCGCTTCTCCATGCCGAAGTCGTCGCCGTCATCGGCAGAAAGGCGATCTTCTACCGCCGCTCGCACAGGGAAAATATCGAACATATCGTCTATTAAACGCGCACAAGTGCCCATTTTTCCATAAAAAAACTTCCCGCCGCGGCGGGAAGTTTTTTGCTTGTCCGTTATTTTTTGATGCTCTGGAGCACGGTGTCGGGCGCCTGTTCGTAGCGTGCGAACGTCTGGCGGAACCGACCTCTGCCCTGCGTCATGGAGCGAAGGCTCGTCGCATAGGTCAGAAGTTCGCCCTCGGGCGCTTCCGCGGTGACGACCTGCAGTCCTTCCACGGTATCCATGCCGATGATTCTGCCCCTGCGCTTGTTGAGATCTCCCATGATGTCGCCGACGTACTGTTCGGGGACGGTGATCTGAAGGGAGCAGATGGGTTCGAGAATGATGGGCTTCGCGCGGGGGATGCCGTCCTCATAGGCGAGCCTTGCCGCGGAGACGAACGCGATCTCCTTACTGTCGACGGGGTGCGATTTTCCGTCGAAGAGGGTCGCCTTGAGATTGACCATGGGGAATCCCGCAAGCACGCCCTTTTGGATGGCTTCGCGCAAGCCCTTTTCGACGGCGGGGATGAACTGCTTGGGAACGGAGCCGCCGACGGTCGCATCGACGAATTCAAAGACGCCGTCCTGTGCGCCCGGTTCGAAGCGGATGTTGACCACGCCGAACTGACCTGCGCCGCCCGACTGCTTCTTGTGCTTGCCCTCTGCTTCCGACTTGGAGAGAATGGACTCACGGTAGGCGACGGTGGGGGTGGAGAACTCGGCATCCGCGCCGAACTTGGACTTCAGCTTCTTCTTGATGATGTCGAGCTGGACTTCGCCCTGCCCGCAGGCGAGCGTTTCGCCCGTCTCGGTGTTCTTGCGGACGCAGAAGCCCTTGTCCTCTTCGGCGAGACGGTTGAGACCGCCGAACACCTTATCCTCGGTGCCGCGGACCGCCACGTTGACCGCCATGGAGAGGCAGGGTTCGGGGAATTCGATGGGATCGAACTGCACGGGGGCGTTGGGGTCGCAGAGGGTATCGCCCGTGCCCGTGTTGGCAAGTTTTGCGACGACGCCGATGTCGCCCGCGGAGAGCGAGGTGACGGGGTCGAGCTTTTTGCCCCGCGCGACATAGAGGGAGTTGATGCGCTCCGTCGTATCGGTGTTGGGATTGTACGCGTCCGTGCCTGTCTTGAGCACGCCGCGGTTGACGCGGATATAGTTCATCTTGCCGACGAAGGCGTCCACGGCTGTCTTAAAGACCTGTACGGCGACGGGAGCATTCTCGGAGCATTCCACGAGGACGGGCGCATTCGTCTTGAGGTCCTTTGCGGGGAGACCTGCGCGTTCCGCCGCTTCGGGGACGTAGTTGATGAGTTCGTTCATCAGATTGATGACGCCCTTGTTGAGGAGAGCGCTGCCCGCGATGACGGGGACGACGCTGATCGTCTGAATGCCTTTCCGAAGTCCCGTGACGGTGTCCTCTTCGGAGAGGGCGCCCTCTTCGAAGTACTTGTCGAGAAGTTCCTCGTCGTTCTCGGCGGCGGATTCCTGAAGGACGGACTGCATTTCGGTCAGTTCGCTCTGATATGCCGCGGGGACGGGTTCCTCGGCGACGCCCTTGTCGGAGAATTTGTACGCCTTGCCCGTGATGACGTTGAT
The DNA here is from genome assembly GCA_947626935.1 of uncultured Clostridia bacterium. GTDB lineage: Bacteria > Bacillota > Clostridia > Christensenellales > Borkfalkiaceae > Gallimonas. Next base: position 2,192 of record CANQUD010000005.1, read on the forward strand.
GTAGCCCGTCATCTTTTCCCCTTCCATCACGGGGATCTGGATGGGTGCGATCTTGCCCTTGTATTTTTCCTGCAGGGCTTGCACGGTGCCGTGATAGTTGGCATTTTCCTTATCCATGCCGTTGATGAAGATGAAGAGGGGCTTCTTGTGCTTGAAGCAGTAGTCGAGCGCCTTTTCCGCGCCGACCGTCACCGTGCCGTTCGCGCCCATGACGACGAGCGCCGCGCCGCACGCACGCATGGCGGAGTTGAATTCCGCCTCGAAGTCGTAGAAGCCGGGAACGTCAAGCAGGTTGATCTTGGTGTCCTTCCAAGTGAGGTAGGCGCAGGCGAGCGAGACGGAGGAGTGACGCGCGATCTCCTGTTCGTCAAAGTCGCACACCGTGGTGCCGTTCTCGATCTTGCCCATACGTTCGACGGCGTTTGCATTGAAGAGCATCGCCTCGCAAAGAGTGGTCTTGCCTTCCCCGGAGTGCCCGACGACGGCGATGTTGCGAATGTTTTTAGCTGAAAGGCTCATAGTTGTTCCCCTTGATAATTTTGCCCCGAAGGGCACATCTTTTTTTCATTATACCGCAAATCGGGAAAAAATCAAGAGGGAAACGGAAAAAAGTTTCATTTTTTGCGAGATAAGAACAGGGAGATCGGGGCGCCGCTTTCCCGCATTTGCCATTTTTGGGAAAAAAATCGCCGAAATCCCAAAAAAGTGAGTAAATCACGGAAAAGATTTCAAAAATTCCGTTGACGAAATGCAAGAAGAGGTATATAATGTTATAAAACCTTAATATGGAATATTATGGAGGATTTTATGAAAAAACGTTTCGCGGCATTGATCATCGCATTGCTTGCCTGCCTCGCCCTGTTTGTGCTGGGCGCCTGCGGCGGCGGCAACGGAAATCAGGGCGGAACAGGGTCGGAGAACCCGTCTGTGACGCCCGAACCCGACGATCCCGGGAAGACACCCGATCCCGAGACCTGCCAACATCCGAATGCGACCTTTGTCTATACGTCCGAACCCGACTGTATGAACGGGGGAGAGAAGTCTCTCACCTGCCCCGACTGCGGCAAGCAATGGACGGAGACCGTCGGTCCCCTCGGGCACGCCTATAAGCTCGACGCCGAGAACACGACGGATGCGACCTGCCAGCACGGGGGAACGACCGCCTACAAGTGCGAGCGCTGCGGCGCCGACAAGACGGAGCCGGTCCCCGCGCTTCCCCATGCCTACAGGCTCAACGAGGAAAACTCCCATCCTGCTTCCTGCAAGGAAGCGGGCGTTGAGGAGTACGTCTGCGCGACCTGCGGCGATCACTACACGGTAGAACTGCAGAAGCTCTCCCACCTCTTCGAGTATTCGGCAGAGGAGTCCACGGCTGCGACCTGCACGACGGCAGGCAAGGAAGTCCAGATCTGCTCCCTCTGTCAGGAAAGGAACGAGAAGCCTCTTCCCGCGCTCGGGCACAAGTTCGACGGACCCGCCTGCACGGAACGTACCTGCTCCCGTGCCGACTGCAGCGCCGTCTCTCCCGCGACGCAGGAACACACCTACCGCATCGTCGGCATCGAGCAGGAAGTGCTCACCGAGGAAGAGGCGCTCGTCTACTGCCACGGCAACATCTATGACAAGTACGTCTGTACCGAATGCTCCGCCGAAAAGACGGAACTCAAACAGGCGGCGGTGCAGCACAACGTCACCTGGGCGAAGGGGGACATGCAGCTCACGGATCCCTCCAACTGCACCTATGAGTACGAACTGACGGGCAAATGCTCCCTCTGCGAAGAGGACCTCGTCCAGAAGCAGACCGTCGAGAACAACCACACCTATAAGACAGTCATCACCAAGGTGGCGACGTGCTCGGAAGGGGGCGAAAAGGACGTCGTCTGCTCCGTCTGCGGTCATACGGACGAGACGAAGCATTCCAAGTACACCGATCCCGAAGCCCATGACTGGGGCGAAGGCGTGAAATCGGGGAACGTCACGACGTTCACCTGCTCCCACGACGGGACGCACCAGAAGAAGTCCCTCGTCGCCGAGAATTCGAGTTCTCTCAAGGTTTCGAACGACGATCTCAAGACCGTCGAGGACGTCGTCGTCAACGGCGCTTCCATCAAGATGGACGAGACGGCGAAGAACAATCTCCCGAACGGGGATCTGACGCTCGCGCTCGACAAGGCGGATGCGCAGGAAGCGCCCGACGTGGACCTCGAAGGCAAGACGCTCTACAGCATCACCCTCTCCGAGGACGGGGATTCCTTTGTCACCGATTTCGGCGGCGGCAAAGTCACCGTCCGTATCCCGTATGAACTCCAAGACGGGCAGGATCCCGAATCGATCGAAATTTGGTATGTCGACGGAGATGAACTCGTCTCCATGAAGGCGACCTACTCGAACGGCTTTGCCGTGTTCGAGACGGGGCATTTCTCTTACTACACTGTCGGCATCATGACGCCCGAGGAGATGTGCGAGCGGTACGACCACAATGAGATCAGCCATCACCGCGGCGCGACCTGCACGGCGAGCGGATACGACACCGTCGTCTGCTCCCGCTGCGGAAAGACGCTCGAAAATACCGTCATTCCCGCACAGGGACATGACATGCAGAAGGACGAGACCGAGAGCCGTGCCGCGACCTGCGATGCGGCGGGCGTGGAAGTGAAGAAGTGCTCCCGCTGCACCAAGATCGAACGCAAGACCCTTCCCAAGCTCGGGCACAAGTGGGTCGAGGACAAGTCGCAGGCGCAGGAAGCCAACTGCGAACATGCGGGCAAGGTCGTCTACACCTGCGAGAACAACTGCGGCGAGACGCGCGAAACGACGCTCCCGCAGACGGCGCACGACTTCACAGAATCGGTCACGGAAGCGACCTGCACGGCGGCGGGCTATACGCTCTATACCTGCAAGAATTGCCGGATGAGCTACATGGGCGGCGAAACGGCGCCCAAGGGACACAGCTGGAACATTCCCGAGGCGACCTGCACGGAAGGGCAGGAATGCACCGTCTGCCACGCCAAGGGACAGCAGGCGCTCGGGCACGCGTGGGACATCGAACAGCCCACCTGCACGCAGGGTCAGACCTGTACCCGCTGCGGCGAAGAGGGCAAACCGCCCCTTCCGCACAGCTATAACGACAAGGGCTATTGCGATGTCTGTGGCAACGGCTGCTCGCACAGTTACAAAGTCCTGAACGAGACGGAATCTACCTGCGAGAAGGCGGGACAGATCACGAGCGAGTGCACGATCTGCGGCACCCAAAAGACGGAAGAAAAGCCGCTTGCGGACCACAAGTTCGACGATGTCACGGGTCGCTGCACGGTGTGCGGCGCCGTGGATCCCGAACGCGTCTCCGAGTATCTTGAACTCATCAAGACCCTCAAGGCGGACTGCTACACCGTCTCCCTCTCGGGCGCGGTCATCGACATCTCCAACAAGTACGTCGAAGAGCACATCACGATCGAGGACGGCGTCGGCTACTTCTCCTTGCGTGACGGCAAACTGCTCTTCCGCATCGTCGTCGATGAATGCACGGCGATCGTGGACGGCGTGAGCGTCGAAACCACAAATATCGAGCTGTATTCGGACGGCGACTACTATTATGTACAGTACACGACAAACGGCGAGACGGAATATTCCCGCACGCCCGTCGTGCCCGAGGGAAGCGAACCCGCCCGTACCTATGCGATCATCATGCAGATCTTGCAGGACGAGATGTTCCAGAACTATGTCTCCGAACTTGCAAGCAAGAACTACATGCTCTTCTCGACCTTCCTCGAGAAGGCGGCAAAGAACGCCTTCAAGAGAACGGACGACGAGACGGGATACACGCTGACTTTCGACAGAGACGCCATGCTCGCCCTCAACGAGAAGTTGCACGGCGAGACGGTCGAAGGCTTCTTCGACGATCTGTTCGGCGAGGAGAAGTTCGGATCCCTTGTCTCCTACCTCAAGGACATTCTGACGGAAAAGACGATCAAAGAGGCGGCGGACGACCTTCTCGAACGCGCGGAACCTTACCACGTCGAAAAGGACGAACTCTTCGCGCTCGTCGATCATCTCGTGAACCTCGTGATGCCCAACTCCGAACAGCCCTTCAGCATCGCCGACTACTACGGCGGAGAATTCGGGCAGGCGCATTTCTATGAGATGTTCGGCGCCGAAAAAGAGCAGCTGGCGCAAATGATCGACCAATATTCCGCAATGATGCGGCAGATGACCCCGTACGAGCTCTTCGAGCAGTACGCAACGGGCGGCAAGGCGGACTTCAGCCTTTCGCAGATCCTCTACGATTCCGTGTCGGCGCTCTTTGCCGACAACGCGATCTCCCTCAAGCTCCGTGTCGAAGGCGGCAAGGCAAAGAGACTGACCGTCAAGTTCGACGACGCCAAGCTCGAGGACCTTCCCGAGGAGACGAAGGTCTCCGTCAACGGGGAGATCAACCTCGATTTCGGCGAGGGCAAGGTCGAACTCAAGACAGACGACCGCGACGGCAAGCTCCTCGATGCGATCGAACGCAGGATCAAGAGCAGCAGCGACGGCAGCTATACCCTCGTGCTTCAGGACTTCGGGTTCAGCGACATCGAAAGCGTCAGACCGGGCACCCGCGTCGAGAAAGAGGAAGTGAAATTTGCCTTCGTCGGCGGAAAACTGCAGGCGACGGTCGTACAGACCTCTCTTTCCATCTATGACTACAATTCGAAAGTCGGCTCGGGCTATGTCAGCACCTATGTGATCGACGATCTCGGCGCCGCGACCCTCACGGTCAATGCGGGCTGCGGGAACGGCGTCTCCGTCTTTGCCTATTCCGCGTCGGCGATGTACACGCAGGAAAACGGCACGTTCACCTATCAGGACGGCGAATTCGTGTTCAGAAGTTCGGGCGATTCGATGTCCCATCCTTCCACGTGCAGATTCTCGATCGGCTACAACGAGATCACGGGATCCTTCGAGAAGGACTATGAGCACAACTACGTGACCGACGTGAAGAATTCGCAGACGGAAGCGGATGTCGAATGCGAACAGTACTACACCGTCACCGAGACTTGCGAGAAGTGCGGCAAGACCCGCACGGTCAAGCGTTACAAGTCCCACCATTACAACACCCGCTATGAACTCAAAGAGGGCGGAAAGACCTGCCTCGACGGCATCGTCGAGATCACGTACTGCGAAGTCTGCCATAAAGATCTCCATCGCTATGAGATGAGCATGGACAGTCACTTTGAGATCGAAAAGGAATACGACATCGAGACCGATTACGGCAAGGTCGGCATCTTTGTCCGCGAATGCGTCTGCGGCATGCAGGGCGTCGGCAGCAGGTACGAACTCGCTTCCGTCTATCTCCTTGTCGACAGGGGGGACGGCTATGAAGATCGGGCTTATTTCAGCGGATACGGCTACAATGTCGGCGAGACGCTCGTCACGGCGAACTACCGCTATCATGACCGCGAGAGCGGAAACGAGTGGAGACTCATCCTCTCGGGCGACGTCGTCAAGGAAGGCTGCTTCATCCGTACAAACGCGACGGCGACTCTCTACCTCGGCACGCTGAAGGTCGGCGAAATTCAAGTTCCCATTCTGCTCGAGACCGAGCATGACTTCACCGAGTCCTCTTCCGTCACCTATGAGGAGAGCGAAAACGGTCTCGTCACGTCGGTGACGACGCAGACGACGTACCGCTGCGAACACGGCATCAGCAAGACGAGCAAGGTCGAGAGAAGATACAACAAGAACGGCAGGATCATCTCCATGCTTCGGGAAGTCCGCCTTGCCGACGGCACCCTTCTCGAGTATGAACGTGAGGAGTTCTCCTACGACGGCTGCAATTCGACGGTGAATTATTTCAAGTCGCCCGATCAGACGGCACCCGAATACACCGACAGAGGCACGGCGCACGAGTACGAATTCACCTATGAACTCCAAGAGGGCGCTTCGTCCTGCCTTGAGGGCGTCATCGAAAAAGAGGTCTGCAAGTATTGCGGAGACGTCGCATACGAGCACACGTATTACGAGCACATCTACGGAAAACAGAAGAAACTTGTGGCGCATGTCGGCGAAGGGGACATCTACATAACCGAAACTTCGTGCCCTTGCGGCGAACGCATTTTCTATAATCCGATCGATATCTCCTATCAGACGAGATCGGAGACATATCGGTTCGAAATGGACCATGATTCCAAGGAAGGTCCCGAAATGCGCTACGTCTGCACCTACGGCAAGGCGAACATCAGCTGCATCATCGGGGTGACCGAGGACAACACCGATCCTTGCTATACCCGCATAAAGTGCAACTTCATCTTCTATATCGACAACCGCGACATTGCGACCGCGGAGATGACCTTCACCACCGATGTCCACCACCAGACCGAGATCGAAGAACTCAAGAAGGAGAGCGGCGGAGAGTACGGACCGCGCGGCTTCCACATCGAGCAGAAGGTCACCTACAAGTGCGGGCACGGCACGGACTACACTTCCGTCAGCGAAGAGCGCTACGACGAGTATAACAGACAGACCCTCGTCCTCGACAAGAGAGTGGATGAGAAGGGCAACACGACCTACTATTCTATGACAGAGTACAGGTACGGCGATAACTGCACCTGCACGGTCTATCGTTACGACCAAGAGAACGGGGAGCCGGATGTCTATTATAACGGCGAATCCCACATGATACGGGAGACGTACGAGCTTGTGCATGAGGGGACCTCGTGCCTTCAGGGCGTCCGCCGCTCCTATCGGTGCGCGGTTTGCGGATATGAAGACCCGTACTCGGAATCGGATGTCGTCTACGAGCATGTCTGGCAGACAAAGACGGAGACCTTGGAGACCGACGAGGGCATGTTTGTCATCGAATGGCATGAATGCGCTTGCGGGTACATAAAGGAACTCGGCATCATTTCCCACTACCATGACGGCATGGAATGCCACCTCAAAGAGTCCGAATATATGGGCAACACCTACACGCTCGCCTGCGACGGACCCGACTGCGGCGTCAAGGCGACCGTCACCATCACCAAAGAGGACACCGACCCCTGCTACACGGTCGAGCGGAGAACGCTCACCCTTTCGGGACAGACCTATGAGTTCTGGCGTACCGCCGAAGAGCATCACGTCGGGTTCCAAGAAGAGAAGCTCGAAGATACGATCTATTCGATCGAGAAGGACGGCTTCAACGGATACAGAAGAAGCTACCGTTACACATTCGGCTGCGATCACGTCAAGCCCTATGAAACGATCGAAGAGGTCCATACCGACCGTTACGGCAGACATCTCTACGAACTCCGCGATTCCTTCGAGATCGACGGCGCACAGAAGGAATATTACCTCTATGAGACGGAGTATCTCGGCAATTCGTGCGAATTCAGAAGATATGTGACGCGCGAGAAGGACGGTCCCCGCACGTTTGAATATTCGGACGTCAATCACGCACCGAGCACCACAGAGTATGTCTTGAACGGCATGAGCTGCGAGGACGGCGTTCGGGTCACCGAAACCTGCCCTGCCTGCCATAAGGAACTCAAGAGAGATACATATTACGGTCATGAGATCATCGACAAGAGACAGGCGGTGCGGACGGAGAGCGGCGAATATGTCATCACCTTCGTCATGAGCGGCTGCGCTTGCGGACAGGAGGTCGGCTCTGTGAACTGGATTCAATGGGATGACCAAGGCTCCGAATCGAAACACTATTTCAGCCTCTATCACGACAGCGAGTCCAAGTTCGAGGACAAGGGGACCTATCAGCTGTACACGTACAACTGTGCGGAGACGGGATGCGATCTCAAGATCGTGGAAGAATTCCGCCGCGAGGATGTCGACAGCTGCACATGGAGAGAGTACAGACTCTTTAAGGTCTACGACGGCGAACAGCTCATCGGCGAGACCAATGGTTACAGCGGATGCGATGAATATACGAATCACAATTATAAGGAAGTTCAACTCTCCGAGGAACAGTACGAAGGCGGCGGTTTCAAGAGGGTGACGAGACGGCAGTATCCCTGCAGGCACGTTCCCGATGAGACGGTCACGGAGAGCTGCCGCTGCGATCAATACGGTCGGGAGATCGAGCGTCTCTACACCGTCGTTCAGGACGGCGCGGAAGAGGGCGTGTATCTCCAATATCACAGGGAGACGTGGGAGTACGGAGAGAAGTGCGAATGTCTCTACACCGATTTCTATTCTCCCGACGGAGAGGGTTACACGGAACATCTGCCTGCCCATCATGCACCTTCCGAGGAGCGCACACATCACGATGCGACCTGCACGCAGCCCGCGTATTTCGAGTGGAGCTGCCCCGTTTGCGGCGAAACAGCCTATGAGTGGGATCGTTATTGGTATCCTCTCGGGCATTCCTTCAACGGAGAGGGCAAGTGCGATTATTGCGGACTCGTGGTTCCGCAGGACGCCAACGGCAGCATCGTGCTCGAAGACTTGAGCGAGGGCGAGGACTACAAGGTCGGCGTATGGTTCAGAGATGTCAGTCCCGTTGACATCATGACAACGACGCGGCTCGTTTATCTCGACGGGGAAGGCGACACGCACGAGATCGAAGTGACGCTTGACTGGGCTACCGCAAAATGCCCGATCGACTTCGAGTGTTACATCTATTCGCTCCAGAAGGCGCTTGTCGAGAGCGCAAAGGCGGCTGCCGAGAGCAGCGGAGAGTATCAGGCGGGCTGGACCTATCAAGGGCTTGCGCTCACCTTCCTCGCCCGTTTCGGCAATGAGAATCAAGTCATCACGATCGTGTTGACGGAAGAGGGAGCAACCGTTCCCGACGCACCGATGCAGGCATCGTTCCTGCAAGAATAATCCAAAAAAGGAAGGGATATCCCTTCCTTTTTTGATAGCGACTGCGGTGACCCACCCCCCTACCCCCCTCCCATGGAGGGGGTACAATGGGGAAACGCCGCGGCATTCCGCTCCGCGTCTCTTACCCCATCCGAGGGAGGGGGATGTCGCATCGCGACAGGGGGTGGGTCACCGCATTTTTCTCCCCATTCCCGCAGACTTCATATCCGCTGTTTTCCGCTTGCCAAACGGGAAGAGTTGTGTTATAATCGAGCCATGAGGGTTTGGGCGATCAGCGATCTGCACCTCTCGGGACGTTCCAACAAGCCGATGGACGTGTTCGGTCCCGATTGGGAAGGGCATTTCGATAAAATTCAAGCCGACTGGCGGGAAAAAGTGGATGCGGACGACATCGTCCTCATCGGCGGCGACACCTCGTGGGGCATGAAGCTCGAAGAGGGCATGTACGACGTCAATTCCCTCGCGCCGCTTTGCGGAAAAAAGGTCCTGATCCGCGGCAATCACGACTATTGGTGGAACGGCATCTCAAAGGTCCGCGCCGCCGCGGCGGACGACACCTTCTTCTTCCTGCAGAACGACTGTGTCAAGTTCGGAAACGTCGTCATCGCAGGGTCCCGCGGCTGGACCTGCCCCGGCAGCACCGATTTCGCCGAACACGACATGACGCTCTACCGCCGCGAAGCCGAACGCTTCCGCCTTGCCTTCCACGAGGTCGGAAAGGTGCGGGAGAAGGGGGACATTCTCATCGCCCTCATCCATTTCCCGCCGATGGGCGTCAAGCAAGAGGACACCTTATTCACCGACCTCTTCAGGGAAAACAGCGTGGATATCGTCGTTTTCGGACACTTGCACGGCAGTGTCTACTTCCCTTTGAAATGTGAAAAGGACGGCATTCAGTACATTCTGACGTCGTGCGATAAGACAAGATTTTCCCTCACAAGGATCTTATAACCGCAAAAGGAGACGGACGTGATAGAGAGAAAGGACTTACTGGGGCTGCTGCAGCCCCGAAGAGAGGAGATCGAGGAGATTTTGGACCTCGGTCTTAAAATGAAGGCGCGGCTCCGCGCGGGGGACAAGTCGCTCGACATCCTGCGCGGCAAGACGGTGACGACCCTCTTCTACGAAAATTCCACCCGCACGCGGTGCTCTTTCGAGCTTGCCGCAAAGTACCTCGGCGCACACGTCGTCAACATCTCCGCCCAGAGTTCATCCGTCCAGAAGGGGGAATCCCTCGTCGACACGGGCAAGACGCTCGACGCGATGAAGAACGACTTCATCGTCATCCGCCATCCGCTCGCGGGCGCTCCGAAATTGCTTGCGGAGACCGTCAAGGCGCACGTCGTCAATGCGGGCGACGGCATGAACGAACACCCCTCGCAGGCGCTCCTCGACTTTCTGACGATGAAGGAACACTTCGGAAGGATCGGGGGACTCAAAGTCGCGATCCTCGGCGATATCCGCCATTCCCGCGTCGCAAAGAGCAACCTCTACGGACTCAAAAAGCTCGGCGCGGAAGTCAGGATGTTCGCCCCAGCGACGCTTATGCCCATAGGACTTGACAGAATGGGTGCCAAAATTTGCGCCTCGCGCGAGGAAGCCGCGGACGGCGCCGACGTCATCATGGGCCTCAGGATCCAGCTCGAACGGCAGAAAGGGGGGAATTTCCCTTCCCTCGGCGAATATGCAAAGTTTTACGGCGCGGATGAAAGCCTTCTGCGCCATGCGGGAAAGGGCGCGATCGTCATGCACCCCGGTCCCGTCAACCGCGGCGTGGAACTCTCGTCCGAACTTGTCGACGGGGACGCAAGCCGCATCGAGGACCAAGTTCTCTCGGGCGTCGCCGTCCGCATGGCGATCCTGACTCTGCTCGAAGGGGGGACACACGCATGAAATTTCTGAACGCAGACGTCGTCTTGAAGGACAAAGTTCTCCGCGCCGACGTCACGGTGGAAGGGGGAAAGATCGTCTCGGTCGACCCCGTCAAGGGAACGTCCGCAAGGGCGGGAAAGGGGGACATCGACTGCACGGGACTCACGGTCTTTGCGGGTCTCATCGACATGCACGTCCACCTGCGCGACCCGGGGTTCGAGAAAAAAGAGGACATCGCAAGCGGCGCACGGGCAGCCGTCAAGGGCGGCTTCACCCAAATCTGCTGCATGCCGAACACCAAGCCCGTCATCGACAACAAGGTCGTCGTCACCTACATCAAGGCGAAGGCGAAAGAGGCGGACCTCTGCAAGATCCACCCCATCGGCGCGATCACCGAGGGGCAGAACGGAGAAAACCTCTCCGCGATCGGCGGCATGAAAGAGGCGGGGATCGTCGCTCTCTCCGAGGACGGCAAGAGCGTCGTCAACACCAAACTCATGGCGAACGCCATGCTCTACGGCGCCGACTTCGGGCTGAAATGCCTCTGCCACTGCGAGGACAGGGAGCTTGCCGACGGCGGTGTCGTGCATGAAGGGTACTATTCGACGCTGACGGGACTCAAGGGGAGCATCCGCGCGGCGGAGGACGTCATCATCGCCCGCGAGATCTGTCTTGCGGAGAGCCTTTCCCTGCCCGTCCATATCTGTCACGTCTCCACCTACAGCGGCGTGGAACTTGTCCGCGAGGCGAAGAGGCGGGGCGTTCGGGTGACGGCGGAGACCTGTCCCCACTACATCACTCTCACGGACGAGGTCATCAAGGACTTCGACACGAACACCAAAGTCAACCCGCCGATCAGAGAGGAGAGGGACAGGCTCGCCCTCATCGAGGGACTGCGGGACGGGACGATCGACTGCATCGTCACCGACCATGCGCCCCATCACTATGACGACAAACATGTGGAATATGCGCTTGCGGCGTTCGGGACCAGCGGTCTCGAGACGAGCTTCGCCCTCACCTATACGCAGCTTGTCCGCGAAAACGGCTTCCCGCTCACCCAGCTCTCCGCGCTCATGAGCGGCAACCCCGCAAGTATTTTGGGACTCGAGGGCGGAGAGATCACCGTCGGCGCCTGTGCGGACCTCACGATCGCGGACCTCAACAAGAAATGGACGATCGACCCCGCAAAATTCCTCTCCAAGGGCAAGAATACCCCCTTCGGCGGAAGGGAAGTGTACGGGGAAGTCAAATACACCGTCGTGGACGGAAAGATCAAATACGGAGAAAGGGCATGATCGTCGACAAACTTCTCGAAAAGATCGCGGAAAGACAAAATCCGACCTGCGTGGGTCTCGACACGGCGTACGAATATCTGCCCGAGGGCATGCGGAAGGCGACCTCGGCGGAAGGAGCTGCGGAGGAGATCTTCGCTTTCAATCAGGAGATCGTCGACGCCACCGCCGACCTCGTCCCCGCCGTCAAGGTCCAGATCGCCTACTATGAAGAATGGGGCAAGGCGGGCATTGCCTGTTTCGAGCGGACATGTGCCTATGCGCGGAGCAAGGGACTCATCGTCATCGCGGACGCAAAGCGCAACGACATCGGCGCGACCGCTTCCCGCTATTCTGGCGCCTTCCTCGGGGAAAAAGCGCCGCTTCTGTGCGATTTTCTGACCGTCAACGGCTATCTCGGCACGGACGGGATCGCTCCCTTCGTTGAGACATGCAAGCAAGAGGACAGGGGCATCTTCGTCCTCGTCAAGACGAGCAACCCTTCCTCTGGCGAATTGCAGGACCTCACGCTTGCGGACGGGAGAAAGGTCTATGAGTGCATGGGGGACATGGTCGAACGCTGGGGAGAAGGGACGCTCGGCAAATACGGCTACTCCCGCGTGGGGGCGGTCGTCGGGGCGACCCATCCCGCCGAGGCGAAGATCTTGCGGGAACGGCTCCCGCACACCTTCTTCCTCATCCCCGGGTACGGGGCACAGGGCGGGAACGCCGAAATGCTCAAGAACAGTTTTCATCGGGGCGGCATGGGGGGCATCGTCAACAACTCCCGCGGCATTCTTTGCGCCTACCGAAAGGAGGGCGGGGACTTCGCGGAAGCCGCCCGCGCTGCCGCTCTCCGCATGAAAGAGGACTTATTGTCCGTTTTGGGGGAAATATGTACGAAGGAAGCGTGACCGTTCTCGAAAACCGTCCCATCGCGGAGGGGATTTTCTCTTTGACATTCGCGACGGAAGGGGAAGTCAAAGTCCGCTGCGGGCAGTTCTGCATGGTGGGCATCGCGGGGTTCCCGCTCCGCCGTCCCATCGCCGTCTGCAAGGCGGAAGGGGAACGCATCACCGTCTGTTATCAGGTGAAGGGGGAAGGCACGGCGGCGCTTTCCCGCAAACAGCAGGGGGACAAGCTCTCCGTGCTCCTTCCGCTCGGAAACGGCTTTTTTGTGGAAGAGGGGGAGAAAAAAGTTGCGCTTGTGGGCGGCGGAGTCGGGATCTTCCCGCTCATCTCCGTCTTGAGAGAATATGCGGGGAGCAAGGAGATCTTCTCCTACATGGGCTTCCGCACGAAGGCGGCGGTCTGCATGCGGTACGAACTGCAGCGGGGGGAACACCTCGTTCTCGCGACGGACGACGGCTCGGAAGGCTATCACGGCACGGCGGTGCAGGCGCTCATGGAGGATATCGACAGGGTCCGCCCCGACGTCATCCTCTCCTGCGGTCCGACGCCCATGCTGCACGCTCTGAAGAGCGCTGTCGCGGGCAGAGATATCCCCGTCTATGTGTCCCTCGAGGAGCGCATGGGGTGCGGGATCGGCGCCTGCCTCGTCTGCATCTGCAACAGGACGGACGGCTCGCACGCCCGCGTCTGCAAGGACGGTCCCGTGTTCGGGATCGGCGAAGTAGAGATCTGATTTTTGAAAAAAGGTTCACTTATGGTCGATTTAAGCGTAAAACTATGCGGCGTGGAGCTGAAAAATCCCGTCATTCCCGCCTCGGGAACCTTCGGGTTCGGGCGGGAATTCGATGAGATCTACGACATCTCCGTGCTCGGCGGCGTGGCGACGAAGGGCTTGACGCTCCTTCCCCGCCTCGGCAACCGTACGCCGCGCATCGCGGAGCGCCGCGGGGTCATTCTGAACGCCGTGGGACTGCAAAACCCCGGGGTCGACAGTTTTTTGAAAAATGACCTTGCATGGCTGCGGGCAAAGACGCGCGTCTTTGCCAACGTCGCGGGCAGTACGCTCGAAGATTACGGCGATATCTGCAAAAAACTCGATACTATGGTCGATTTTATCGAGCTGAACATCTCCTGCCCCAACGTCAGATGCGGCGGCATGGCATTCGGGATCAAGCCGCAGAGCATCGAGGAAGTCACCCGCATCGCCAAGGAGAATTGCCCGCATACCCCCCTCATCGTCAAACTTTCGCCCAACGTCGAGAGCATTTCCGAGAACGCGCGGGCGGCGGAACGGGGGGGAGCGGACGGCATTTCCCTCGTCAACACCTTCACAGGCATGGCGATCGACATCGAAAAGAGGCGTCCCGTCCTCGCCAACAACACGGGCGGCGTCTCGGGCGCGGGGATAAAGCCCATCGCCGTGCGCATGGTCTATGAGGCGGCGCGGGCGGTCGGGATCCCCGTTATCGGCATGGGCGGCATCGGGACCGCGGAGGACGCCATCGAATTTCTGATGGCGGGCGCCGTCGCGGTGGAAGTGGGGACGCAGAACTTCACGGACACCCTTGCCTGCCCGAAAATCATACATGGGATCGAAAAATGGTGCGAATCGCATCATGTGGAACACGTTTCCGACCTCGTCGGGACCGTAAAGATGAATTGAGGAGCGCATATGCAGGACTATAAGCGGGAATTTATCAAATTCATGGTGGAGAACGAGGTGCTTCTCTTCGGCGAGTTCACCCTGAAGAGCGGAAGGCAGGCGCCCTACTTCATCAACACGGGGAAATACCGTACGGGGGCGCAGATCTCCCGTCTCGGTGAGTACTACGCCGCATGTTTTCTCGAACATCATGTGGACGCAAAGACCCTCATCGGACCCGCCTACAAGGGGATCCCGCTCGCCGTTGCGACGGCGTCCGCCCTCTACAAAGATCACGGCATCGACGTCGGCTTTTGCTTCGACAGAAAGGAAGCCAAGGACCACGGCGAAGGGGGACTCTTCGTCGGACAGGCGCTCAAGGACGGCGACAAGGTGTGCCTCGTCGAGGACGTCATGACTTCGGGGAAGGCGCTCCGCGAAATCTTGCCGAAGATCGCCGCAGAGGCAAAGGTCAACATCTCCGCTATGCTCATCTCCGTCGACCGTCAGGAGAAGGGAACGGGCGAACGGTCGGCAGTCGCAGAGGCGTATGACGAGTTCGGCGTCCGCGTCCACTCTATCGTGACGATGACGGACATCATGCAGGCGATGGAAGAGGGCGTCATCGCGGGGAAAGAGTATCTCGGCGCGATGCGGGCGTATCGGGAGCAGTACGGCGCATAGGCGTTCGGGAAGAAAGCAAAAATCGCGCATATCCGACGATTTTCCCTCATACGTTATCCATATGGAACAGTACGCGCGGACGTTGAAGGAAGTGTTCGGATCGGTCGGAAGCTGCGAAGGGGGACTCTCCTCCGCAGAGGCGGAACGCCGCCTGCAAAACGGAAAAAATGTACTCAAAGAGGGCAAGAAGAAGAGCATTCCCGCCCTCTTTTTTGCGCAGTTCAAGGACCTCATGACCCTCATCCTCATCGCCGCAGCCGTCCTCTCGGGCGGGATCGCTCTCGTCACGGGGGACGCGGGGGAAGTCGCCGACACAGCGATCCTGCTCTTCGTTATTCTCCTCAATGCCGTCGTCGGATTTTTGCAGCAGTACCGCGCGGACAGGGCGATCGAACAGCTCAAGGCGATGTCGGGGAGCATCGCAAAGGTCGTCCGCGACGGGAAACTCCTCAAGATCGACGCGCAAGACCTCGTCCGAGGCGACGTCATCGAACTCTCGGAGGGGGACCGCGTTCCCGCCGACTGCCGCGTCATCTCCTCGGTCGATCTGCGCACGGACGAATCGGCGCTGACGGGGGAGAGCCGTCCCGTCAAAAAGCGGGACTGCACGGTGACAAGTTCCGCCCTCTCCGCCCGCACGAACACCGTCCATATGGGGACATTCTGCGTCACGGGGAACGCCCGCTGCGTCGTCGTTGCGACGGGCATGGAGACGGAGATGGGGAAGATCGCCGACCTCTTGGCGCAGAACACCCCGTCGCAGACCCCCCTTGACAAGCTCCTTCAAAAGCTCGGGAAGATCATCACAGCCGCCGTCCTCACCGTCGCCGCCATCCTCTTTTTGGGGGGGATTTTGGCAGGCAGGGTGGGATTTTTGCAGAATGTGATGAACGCCGTTGCGATCGCCGTCGCCGCCATTCCCGAGGGCATGGGCGCCGTCGTAACCGTCATTCTGGCGATGGGCGTCAAGCGGATGGCGGGGGAGAGGGCGGTCATCAGAAAACTCTCCGCCGTCGAGACGCTGGGCGGGTGCTCCGTCATTTGTTCGGACAAGACGGGAACGCTCACCCAAAACAGGATGACGGTGGAAGAGATCGCGACGGACTTTTCTCTTCCCCGCGAGAGCTACAGCGGGACGGAATCCCAAAAAAAGATGCTTCTCTGCATGCGTCTCTGCCATTCCGTCAAGGGGTCGCGGGGCAGCTATGTGGGGGACCCGACGGAGATCGCCCTCGTCGAGTATGCCGACCGCCACGGCATCTTTTCGGACGCCGAGATCGTCGGGGGGACCCCCTTTTCTTCCGAGCGCAAGATGATGACCGTACTCGCAAGGGAGAACGGCTCCGTGTGCACGTACGCCAAGGGCGGGACGGAAGTCATCCTGAAATTGTGCAGTTATGTGCTGAAAAACGGCGAAAAGCGTCCTCTTACCGAGGGGGACAGGGCGGCGATCGCAATGCGGGAGAGGGAATTTTCCGCGTCCGCCATGCGGGTGCTCGCCTTCGCCGCGGGAGAGGAGAACGCTCTCGTCTTTTTGGGGCTTTGCGCCATGCTCGACCCGCCCAAGGAGAACGCCGCTTTCGCCGTCTCCGCCTGCAAGCGGGCGGGCGTCAAGACGGTGATGATCACGGGAGATTCCGCCGAGACCGCCTTCTCCGTCGCTTCCCGTCTCGGCATCGCCGACAGCCGCGGAGAGGTCATCACGGGCGAGGAGATGGATGCGCTCGGGGACAGATATGCGGAGAGGGCGGGAGAGTTTTCCGTCTATGCAAGGGTGTCCCCGCGGCACAAACAGGAGATCGTCAAGGCATGGAAGGGAAAGGGGGAAGTCGTCGCCATGACGGGAGACGGCGTCAACGACGCGCCCGCGCTTAAGGCAGCCGACATCGGCGTCGCGATGGGGTCGGGGACGGACGTCACGAAAAACGCCGCCGACATGGTCATCGCGGACGATGACTTCTCGACGGTCGTCAAGGCGGTCGAAGAGGGCAGAAACGTGTTCTTCAACGTCAAGAAGGCGATCTCCTTCTTCCTCTCCACCAATCTTGCGGAAGTGCTGTGCGTGCTCGCCGCCTCTCTCTTCCTCTGGAAGTACGACTTTTTGACTTCCACCCAGCTTCTCTGGATCAATCTCATCACCGACTCTCTCCCCGTCTTGGCGCTCGGCGCGGAGAGGACGGAAGGGGCGATGCTGCGCCCGCCCGTCTCGGACAGGGAAATTTTCTCCGCCCCGTCCCTTTTGCGCATGGTCTTTTTCGGGGTCGTGCAAGCCGCCGTCGTCCTCGGACTGTTTGGAGCTTGTTTGGGGAAGTTCGGCAATGCCGCCGCCTCGACGGCTGCCTTTCTGACCCTCTCCCTTCTGGAACTTCTGCATGCCTTCAACGTGCGCGGCGAGGATCTGCCTCTCCGCCCGCGGGACTACTTCTCCAACAAGATCCTGCTCGCGACGGCGGCGCTCGGGATCGTGCTCAATGTGCTGCTCGTGCTTGTGCCGCCCTTCAGGGCGATGTTCGATCTTGCGCCGCTCACCCCCGCCGCGTGGGGACTTGTCGCGCTCTCGTCCTGCTCCGTGCTCGCGGTCGGCGCCGTCTGGCGGACGGGGGAGAGGGCGATAAGAGGACTCAAAATGCCGAAAAAGTATAGCCCTCGGCGCGGAAATGCCCGATGATGCGGGGAAGGGCTTTCGCCGTCTCCCTGTGCGTGGCGGAATCGTGCAGGAGAAGGACGACAGGCTGTTTTCCCTTTGACGTCTTGACCGTCTCCGAAAAGAGGGTGTCCGCATCCGCGCCCCTGATCTCCTCGTCCCCGCAGACGGCATTCCAGCCGACGATCGTGTACCCTCTCTGCCGCAAGAGCTTGGCGGAAGCGGGATGTTCTCCTCCGCCCGGGAAGCGGTAGACGCGCGGGGTGACGCCCGTCACGCGGCGGATGGTCTCCGCACAGGCGTCCGCGTCCTTTGCGAGGGACTGCGCGGAGCTGTAGATTTCCGAATAGAGATGCGTCTGTGAGTGGACGCCGAGCGTATGACCCTCTTCCGCGATGCGGCGCAGGGTCTTTTCTCTTCCCTTGACCCTGTCTCCCACGATGAAGAAGGTCGCCTTGATGTTCTCCTCTTTCAGAATGTCGAGGATCTCCTCGGTGACCGAGGTGCTCGGTCCGTCGTCGAAGGTGAGAAAGATCTCCTTTTCGCACGCAAAGGAGAGGGCGGGGACGGCTGTCATCTTCGCGCCCAGCCCTGCGAGGAGCAGCAGAAGGGTGACGAAGAGCACGAGAGCGGGAATGAATCGTTTCTGCATACTCCGAGTTTAAGTAAATTCGCGGAATTTATTTACTTTCTTTTGCTTTTGTGCTATACTGACAGTATGGCAAGTGTCGATCGGGGACGCGGAGAGGATCTCCGCAAGAAAAAATTGGAGAGCCGCCTCATCCGCGAGGAGCGGGGCAAGGCGCTCTGGTTTTCCTCGCCGGGGAGAGCGGAGTTCATCGGCAACCACACCGACCACAACGGCGGGAAGGTGCTCGTCTCTGCCGTCTCCTGCGACATCCTCGCCGCCGTCGTGCGGAGAAGCGGCACCGTGGAAGTCATCTCGGAAGGGTACCGTCCCATCCGCGTGGATTTGGACGACCTCTCTTTCCGTGCCTTGGAAGTCGGGAAGTCCGCCGCCCTCGTGCGCGGCGTGCTCGCCTGTCTTGCGGAGAGGGGACCCCTTTGCGGCTTCACGGCGTATACGTCGAGCAACATCTTCCGCGGGGCGGGGGTCTCGTCCTCGGCGGCGTTCAGCGTGCTCATCGCCGAGATCGAGAATGTGCTCGCCTTCGGCGGACGCCTCACTCCCCTCGAAAAGGCGCGTGCGGGGCAGTTTGCCGAGAATGAATATTTCAAAAAGCCGTGCGGACTGCTCGACCAATGCGGCGTCGCCTTCGGCGGACTCAACGAGATCGACTTCCGCGACCAAGCCGCGCCGACCGTCACTTCTCTCCCGAACCTCATGGGACATTCGGTCATTCTGACGAATACGGGCGGCTCCCATTCCTCTCTGACGTCCCACTATGCGGCGATCCGCAGGGAGATGGGGGACGTTGCGGCGTTCTTCGGAAAGGAGACGCTGCGCGAGGTCGGAAAGGAAGAGCTGTTTGAAGCGCTTCCCGCCCTCAAGAAGCGGGTCAGCGAGCGGGCGATCCTGCGGAGCATCCACTTCTTCGAGGAGAACGAACGGGTGGATCGCGCCGCGGCTGCCCTGAAAGAGGGGAACAGCTCCCTCTTTCTGGAACAGATCCGCCGCAGCGGAGAGAGTTCCTATCAACTGTTGCAGAATTGTTTCGTCCCGGGGAGCGTCTCCCAGCCCCTCGCGCTTGCGCTGAAGGTGTCCGAACGTCTCCTGAAGGACGGCGCCTTCCGCATGATGGGGGGAGGATTCACGGGCGCCGTGCTCGCCTTTGTCCGCGAGGGAGAGGAAGAAGCCTACATGCAGGGCATGGCGAGAGTGTTCGGGAGCGACAGCGTGTTCCGTACCGCCTCGAGAGAGCGCGGGACGGGACTGCTTTGACCCCGTGCCTGCATAAGGGAAAGACCTCGTCGCGTCCTTGCGGGACGCGTTTCGGAAATTCAGAGGAGAAAATTATGATCACAGAGAAAACTTTCGGAAAGACCCTGAAGGGGGAGGAAGTCACCGCCTTCGTCCTGCAGGACGGAGCGTGCTCCGCCACCGTTCTGAACTACGGCGGCATCCTGCAGAGCCTCGTCATTCCCGACAGGAAGGGACGCCCCACGGACGTCGTCCTCGGCTACAACGAAGTGCGTCACTATGAGAGAAACGGCGGCTATCTCGGAGCTCTCATCGGCAGATTCGGCAACCGCATCGGCGACGGCAAGCTCGTCATCGACGGCAAATGGTACAGCCTCTACTGCAACGACCGCGGCAATCATCTCCACGGCGGGAAGTACGGTTTCAACACCAAGTTCTGGCAGCATCGCATCGAGGGGGACGATCTCGTCTTGAGCCTTCTCTCCCCCGACGGCGAGGAGTTCTACCCCGGCAACCTCAACGTCGAAGTCACCTATTCCCTCAAGGACGGAGAACTCAAGATCTCCTACCGCGCGACGACGGACAAAAAGACGGCGGTCAATCTCACGAATCACGCCTATTTCAACCTGAACGGGGAATCGGACGGGAACATCCTCGACAACCGTCTCTGGATCGATTCCGACCTCATCGTGCCCACGAATAACACGATGATCCCCATCGGCGGATACAGAATGGTCAGGGAGACTCCCTTCGACTTCAATGTGAAGAAGGAGATCGGGCAGGACATCGACGAGAACGATCCCGACCTCATGCGCGGCAACGGCTACGACCACTGTTATGTGCTCAAGAATCCCGAAAAGGAGTACGTCCTCTACGCGATCGCAGAGGGGAGAAGGACGGGCATCCGCATGTCTTGCTACACGGACGCGCCCGCCGTACAGTTCTATTCGGGCAACGGACTCCACCAGAACGGCAAGGGCGGCTATTACGGCAAGCGGTCGGGCTTCTGCCTCGAGACGGAGGCGATCCCCAACAACGTCAACGTCGCGGAGTACGCCGCCCGCTGCAGCTCCCTTCTCGACGTCGGCGAAGTCTATTCGTATACCGCAGCTTACAAGTTCGACACGGTGAAATAATGGGGAAACAGAAGCTCGACGAAGAGCAAAAGACGCAAGAGCGCATCAAAAAGCGGCAGAAAAAGCTCGAGAAGCATCTCGTCATCTGTCCGCATTGCGGCGCGAAGGTGCTCGACCATATGACGAAGTGCCATGTGTGCGGGGGCGTGCTCGTCCCGCGCGGCTATCAGCCCGTCGACCCCAAAAAGATGAAGCTCTTCAAGGGGATCGGATGGGCGATCGGCATCGCCGCCGTCATCGTCTTTATCGTCCTCGTCATTCTCTACTCGTAAATTTCGGCAAAAAGCAAGGATAAATCGAAGAAAACACCCTCTCTACTGTCGGTAGAGAGGATGTTTTTTCGGGTAGAGTCCGTATTTTTCACGTAGAAAAGGGGAAAAAGAGAGTAGCGGAGAGGATGAAAAGGATAGGTAGCTTTTTTTGCCTTGCCGTGCTATGATGGGGACATCAAACAGAGCGAGGCAACAAGTATGGAAGCAGTTTTGGGCAAATCGTTGAGCAAACCGTTGTACACCAAGGGCGAGGAGATCTTCAACGCCGTGTCGCACATCGTCGGCGGCGCGATCGGGCTTGCCGTCTGGGCAATTCTATTGTATCTCACTTGGGGGAACGCCGTCCGCATGACAGCCGTGTCCGCCTTCGGGTTCGGCATCGTCGTCCTGTACACGATGAGCGCTCTCTATCATTTTCTGCCGTGCGGACGGGGGAAGAGGGTGTTCCGCATCTTTGACCACTGCACGATCTTTCTCCTCATCGCGGGGACGTACACGCCCTATTGTCTCATTCCCCTGTACGGGACGGCGATGGGGTGGACGGTGCTTGCCGTCGAGTGGGGCATTGCGGTCGCGGGGATCGTCATGAACGCCATTGCGATGAACAACATGATCATCAAGAGCATTTCGATGGTCTTTTATGTCGTCGGCGGATGGCTTGCGGTCATCTTTCTGCCGATGCTGCTCAAAGCCGTCCCGCTGACCTGCGTGCTGCTGCTCCTCTTCGGCGGGGTCGCATACACGGTCGGGATCTGCTTTTTCGCCTTCGGGAAGAAGGTCCGCTACTTTCATTCGGTCTGGCACCTCTTCACGATCCTCGGCACCGTCCTGCAATTTGCGAGTATAGCGATGATGATATAAAAGTTTCGAACAATTTTGTTTTTTTGTCCACCCCTTGCCCACCCCTTGAGGGGTGGGTGGCTCGCCGCTTTGCGGCGAGACGGAAGGGGTGTCCTTCAAAACAAAATACGTTCGAGCGATGTAACGTTGTTCATCAATTTGGTCAGTCCGAAAACGTTATTTGCAATGACATTAAGCCTGCGGTAGTGTTGCAAATTGGGTGCGCTCCGCAAAAGCGCGGTTTTGCTACGCGCAGTGATTTAGAATGTCCCCCCCACCACCCGCTGCGCGGGAGCCTCCCCCCCGAAGGGGTAGGCTCTGCCCAGACCTGACCCCCCACGGGGTGGAGCAACGCATTCTGCGAAAAGTCCAGTGAACTTTTCGCGCGTTGCGACAGGAGCGAGCGCATTCTCTCGCGCGAGCGGTGACCGAATGCGGGTCTCTACCCGCATGAGACAGGTGGCACGGCGAAGCCGTGACGAATGGGGGGGATCACGCCCACCGCATTCCTTCGTCGCCCCTACGGGGGGACCAAGGGCATTCACACCCCTTCCACTCCAACGCGTCTATGCGGCGCGGGTCAGTTTTACCGCCAATACCGTCATATCGTCCTCGGCTGTGCCTTGATAGCGCCCGAGGGCGTTTTTCAAAATGTCCTCCGCGAGCGACTGCGGGTTGAGAGGCTTCAGACCGCTCAAATAGGCGCAAAGCTCTGCGGAAGAGCCGAACGCCGCCGTCACGCCGTCGCTCATGAAGATGAGGAAGTCCTCCGCCTTCATGTTGACGCGCATCGTGGCGGGGTGGACGGCTTCGAGCATGCCGATGGGGAGACTCTCTCCCTCGAGGACGCGCAGCTCTTCCCCCGAGAGCAAGAACCCCATGGGTGCGCCGATCTTGACGATGTCCGCATCCCCCGTGTCGAGGTTGACGGACGCGACGTCGAGGCAGGAGAAGGTCTCTTCCCCCGAGAGGGCAATGAGCCGATTGACGGTCGAGAGGACGGTATCCCCCGGCATCTTTGCCTTATAGCAGCTCTCGAGCAGGGAGAGCGTCCTGTCCGAGACTTCCCTTGCGCTGTCCCCGCTCCCCATGCCGTCGGAGAGGGCGACGAGAAAGCGCCGCTCGTCGATCTTGAGCACGGAGTGGGTGTCCCCGCTCGCCGTCTCTCCCGCCTTGGGACAGGCGGCGATGCCGAACGCCGCGTCATAGTCGGGCTTCCGCCGCAGAATGAAGCAGGCGCGGTCGGACGTCAGGGGGATCTTCTCGGAGAGGGAAAGGGGAACGCCGAGCGCGTGCGAGGCGATCTTGCACAGCTTTTTGGCATCCGTGTTCTCCCGCAAGGTCATCGAGGCGGTGAAGAGGGTCCCTTCGCCGTACAGAAAGATCTCCGAACTCATCATGCCCGCCGCGGAGAGGGCGTTCGAGAGGATGCGTTCCTCGTCCGAGAAGGCAAATTCCTCGCTCTGTTCGAGGGCGATGTCCTTCAGGATCTCGCTGACGCCGTGCGCCTGCTCTGCGAGGAGCTTTCTCCCCGCCTTGGCGGCTTCGAGTTCCTGTTCCATTCGCTTATAGTCCTCGAGGAGCTTGTTGAGGGCGAAGAGGAGACCCGCGGAGTTGCGGCAGGATGCGGAAAGTTCCTGCGGAAGGTCGATGAGGTTGACCCGTCCCTTCGCCTTCCCGACGGCGATGAGCTTTTCGAAGCTGTCATAGAGACCCGTCTCACGGCATTTGCGGCGGCTCGGACAGGCGGCGCACAGGCACGCGATGAGCTTTTCCTTGAAGCGCACGCCGCCCGTCTTTCCGCCGTTCTGCGAGGAAAACGCCGTCTCGATCTCGCGGAAGAGGGAAGAGACCTCATAGAGCTGTTCGCCGACGGCGCGTCGGTTGCGGTTGATGGCGATGCGGGGAAGCGTCCGTTCCCGATAGAAGAGAAGGGTGCGCCGCAGTTTCCCGATCGCCTTTTCAGGCAGAAGGCAGACCGCGGCGACGGGGACGAAACAGGCGCAGACGGTCAGAGAGACGATCAGGGCGCTCTGCAGGAAGAGTCCCTCGAAGTACTGCACGCCGAGGAAGGCGAGGAACACCGAGAGGGCGGGGACGAGACTTCCGTAGGACGAAAAGAGAAGGGCGACGCACGCGAGAAGGGCGTATTCGGCGGCGGGGACGACGCTCGCCTGCACGGCGCAAAGGGGCGCGGAGAGGGCGAGCGCGAAGGGCACGGCGGCGGCATTTCTCATGAGGATCGCCGCGGCGAGGAGCAGAAAGAGGGTCACGGCATAGAAGGGGATCACTCCGCCGAGGTTGTAGAAGCCCATTCCCGTAAAGAACCATAAGAGGGCGATCTCGCCGATCTCCGCGGCAACGAGACGGCACCGAAACGCGCGGAAGAGGACCGCCCGCGCCGCCCCTTCGAAAAGAAAGGTCAAGATCACCGTAAAGACGGCGAGGATGACCTTCTGCCAGATAAGAGGGAGAGAGAAGAGGGCGTAGCCCGCATGCGGATACAGGAAGAGGAAGGGGAGTTGGGCGAGCGGGGGAAGGACAAAGCGCTCCCAGCCCCGCTTTCTGCCCGACCGACCGAGGAACACGAAGCACAGGCACAGAAACGCCGCCTGCAGGAGACAGCAGAGGCTCGCCGTGAGGGAGAGGGCGGGAACGGATGCGGCGACATATTCCGCCGACAGCACAAAGGGATCCGCCCCGCACATCAGAAGGGCAAAGTAGAGGGCAAAGGCGACGGGTTCCCGCATCGGCAGGGACAGATTGAGAAGCGCCATGGCGGGCAGAAAGGACAGGTACTTGATCGCCGTTTTCCAAGAAAAATTCGTACGCGACCGTTTCATGGGGATCACCTCGTTTTTTTCTTGATTATAAAAAAAATCGCCGCCGATTTCGGCGGAGATATCGTCTTGTCTTGTCGAAAGAGAACATTTCCCGTGCGGAACAAAGAATTTACCCCCGCGCAACCGCACGGGGGCAGGATCCTTTGATTCAGTTGTCGGGCGATGCCCTCGATAGGGCATTTCCGACTTTTTCTCTCCTTTGGGCTTTATGCCCGTGCGGCAGATGTTCTTGCCGCGTCATACTTCAAAGTCGTTTTCCGCCCTTATCATATAAATGGTACATTGGTCTGTTCCTCCTTTATTGGGTCGTTCCCCATCCGTGGAGTGTGGTCATATCGTTGTACCTCCCGATATGAATTTTTTCGGAAACCGTGCCGTCCTTGTCAGGTTTCCCTGCGGTGTGCGAGCTTTTCCGCCCGCACGATCTTTCATGAAAGATTCAAACAGTTTTTGTTACTTCTTTTCTCTTTCTGGCTTTAGTATACCATAGATTTGAGATTTGTCAATAGGTTTCCGAAAAATTTTTCAAAAATTTTTTTCGGACGCCTTCCGCCGTCAATATTCCGCGATGCCGAGAATGTAATCGGAACGGACGTCGAGCAGGGCGCACAGCTTCGCGAACGTGTCGAGCGCGGGAAAGATGTCCTGCTTCATATACTTCGAGACCGTCTGCGGCGAAACGCACACCGCCTTTGCGATCTCCTTCTGCTGGATCCCGCTCGCCGCGATACACTCCCTGAGCCTGCGCTGAATGTCCTTCAATTCCATTTTTGTTTTCCCCCCGAAAAAAATGTAGAAAAAATATCGCACAATATGCGATTTTTTGCTTGACAATCGTATATTAGGTGATTATAATAGAGGTAACTTCCGTGAAAAAACGCGGAAGCGGCAAATTGAGTTTCATGTCTTTCCCCCAACAAAGTCATTTCCCGATTTGCCGAACGCGCACACGGCATCTGCCGTGTGCGTCCTTTTTTATGAATTCCGAAAGAAAAAACCGTCCCCGCAGCGGGGGACGGTAAATTTTCGCCGAAATTCAGTTTTCGCAGTTCGCCTTGAGGGTCTTGAGGCTCTCCTTGAGTTCCTCGGGCAGCCTGTCGCCGAATTGCTTGTAGTACTCTGCGATCTCGTCCGCCTCGGCAGACCAGCGCTTCTTGTCGACGTAGAGGATCTTTTCGAGGGTCTTGCGGTCGTAGTCCAGCCCTTCGAGGTCGATGTCCTTCGCATAGGGGACATAGCCGATCGCGGTCTCTTCGGCATCCACCGTGCCGTCGCAGCGCTTGAGGATCCATTCGAGGACGCGCATGTTGTCGCCGAACCCGGGCCAGAGGAATTCCCCGTTCTCGCCCTGACGGAACCAGTTGACGTTGAAGATCTTGGGCGGATTCTTGATCTTTTTGCCCATTTCGATCCAGTGTCCGAAGTAGTCCGCCATGTGATAGCCGCAGAAGGGCTTCATCGCCATGGGGTCGTGCCGCAGGACGCCCACCGCGCCCGTCGCCGCCGCCGTCGTCTCCGAACTCATGATCGAGCCGACAAACACGCCGTGGTCCCAGTCGCGGGACTGGTAGACGAGGGGAGTCGTCGTCGCCCGTCTGCCGCCGAAGATGATCGCGTCGAGGGGCACGCCCTCTTTGGAGTCGAACTTCTCGGAGAGGCAGGGGCAGTTGACGGCGGGAGCCGTGAATCTCGAGTTGGGATGCGCCGCCTTCACGCCGCTCTCGGGCGTCCACGGGTTGCCGATCCAGTCGATGAGCTTTTCGGGCGGCTGCTTCGTCAGACCTTCCCACCAGACGGTGTTGTCCGAGGGGTCGATCGCGACATTCGTGAAGATCGTTCCCTTCTTGGTCGCGGCGAGGGCGTTGGGGTTGGACTTCTCGTTGGTCCCGGGGGCGACGCCGAAGAAGCCGTTCTCGGGGTTGACCGCCCAGAGCCTGCCGTCTTTGCCGATCCTGATCCACGCGATGTCGTCGCCGACCGTCTCGATCTTGTATCCCTTTTCGAGGTAATGTTTGGGGGGAATGAGCATCGCAAGGTTGGTCTTGCCGCACGCGGAGGGGAATGCCGCCGCGAGGTATTTCTTCTTGCCGTCGGGGAAGGTGACCCCGAGGATGAGCATGTGCTCCGCCATCCAGCCTTCCTTCTTGCCGAGATAGGAAGCGATGCGGAGCGCGAAGCATTTCTTGCCGAGGAGCACGTTGCCGCCGTAGGCGGAGTTGACCGAGATGATGGTATCGTCCTCGGGGAAGTGCATGATGTAGCGCTTGTCGGGATCGACGTCGCATTTGCAGTGGAATCCCTTGATGAAGTCGCCGTCCTTGCCTAAATAGTCGTAGCATTCCGTGCCGACGCGCGTCATGATCGCCATGTTGAGGACGACATAGATGCTGTCCGTCACTTCAATGCCGATCTTGCTGAAGGGGGATCCGACGACGCCCATCGAATAGGGGATGACGTACATCGTTCTGCCCTTCATCTTGCCGCGGGCGATCTGTCCGCACAGCGCGTACGCTTCCTTGGGATCCATCCAGTAGTTGATGGGACCCGCGTCGTCCTTGTCTCTGCAGCAGATGAACGTGCGGGCTTCGACGCGCGCGACGTCGTTCTCCGCGGTGCGGTGATAGTAGCATCCGGGGAGCTTTTCTTGGTTGAGGCGGATCATTTCGCCCGTCTTGACGGCTTCCTCGCGCAATGCCTCGAGCTGTGCCTCGCTGCCGTCGATCCAGACGATCTTGTCGGGGCAGGCGAGATCGGCGCTCTTTTGGACGAAGTCGAGGACTTTCTTGTTTTCGGTCAACATATTTGATTCCTCCTGATGGTATTCATGTCCATGCGGAGAGGCTCTTTGCGCCATTCTCCGTCATTTTATATTATACCACAAACATCCGAAAATGTAAACGGAATTTCCGTCTTTTCATCGGAAGCAAAGAGGGACACCGCGCGGAAAAGTCAGCTCTTGGTCTCGACGCGCGTCTCGATCTGTGTCTCGGCGGAAAAGGGGACGGCGTCCTTGAGTTTCGGATAATCCTTGGGATGAAAGCGGTAGAGGTCGCTCTTGAGGAAGAAGAGGTCGCAGTCCGCCCGTCTGCACGTCTCCCAGAGGGAGCGCACATAGCCCGTCAGGACCTCTTCCGCCGAGCGCAGCGTCCCGTCCGACACCTCGTCGCTCGAGATGTCGTCGATGGGGGCGGAGATCCCGCGGCAGCACAGCCGCACGGTGAGACGGAGAGAGAATGTGACTTTCGGTCTTTCCCCGTCGGCGGAGAGGGAGACCTTTCCGCCGTTTTCGAGGACGGTCAGCGTGACGGGCTTTTCATGGTCCATCGCGTTGAAGGTCCCCGCGAATACCCTTCCTTCCAAGAGGGAGAAGGCGAGCGTCTCCTCGGGGGAGAGCAGTCCCGTCATCCTTCCCCCGCGGAAGATCGCCGTCTCGTTCGCCGTGTAGATCTTCTGCAGACCTTCTCCGCATTCGCCTTCCTCTCCGCCCCCCTCCTGCGCTCCTTCCTGTTTTTCCATGCGCACATAGGGGAGATAGCCGCATTCGGAGACGCCGAAATAGGAGACGGCGAAGTCCTTCAGCGTGTTGGGCATGACCTTCCCCGACTTGATTGCCGCGTCCGAGAAGAGCTTCGTGACGGCGAGAGAGGATGCGTCGTCGATCGCGCTCTCGGAAGAGAGGAGATCCCTCGCCTTCCCCGCACACACGGCAAGATAGCAGGAATCGGGCATATATTCGCTTCGGAGACAGTAATTGAGCGCTCCGAACACGTCCTCTTTCGCCGTCTCCTCGCCGAGCAGGAGCAGATTGCAGAACACGAGCTTGGGCACCCAGCCCGTCTTTGCGTAGAGCATCGTGACGCAGTCGGACACCGTCGCGCCTTCTGTCTCGATCTCGACGGACGATGTCCCGCCCGTCGTCCTGTCTCTCCCCTTGGGAACGGCGATCTGCGCGGTCAGCTCGAATCCCTCTTCCGTCCTGTCGATGCCCGCGGCGAGGATGATCGCCGTCTTTTGCACGTCCACCAGCCCGAAATCGTTGGAGAAGAAGGCAAAGAGGACAAGGGCGAGCAGGATGAGATAGAGCTTCATGGGGATCGTCCCGAGAAATTTACGGGCGTTCATGCGGATCCCTCCTCAAACACAGCGAAAGGGGCGGCAGAAGGATGCAGAAGGCGGGGAAGATCCAGAACACGGGTCCCGTGATGAAGCGCACGACTTCGCCGAAACGGTTGTCCAAGAAGTACAGGAGCGCCAAAAAGAGGGTGTTGACGGCGACGGAGAGGATCGTCGCAAGGTGATGTTCCCTTCCGAAGGACTGCAAAAAACAGTCGATGCCCGCCTGCAGCGGGACGGCGCACCAGAACGCCATGACGAGGGAGAGGGCGTAGATGAAGAGGAAGTCGATGCGCCCGAGCACGGTGATGCCCGCGAAGTACTTGCTCGTTTTGGAGATCGCAAAGTATTGGTTGACGGCGAGGTCGCCGAACACGGCATAGAACACGGCGAGAAAGAGGAGCACGCCCATTCCCCCCGCAAGATAGAAGAGGGTGCCCTTCCACGCCGTACCCGTTTGATAGTCGATCCGTCCGAGGAGCATCAAAAGAACGGCGCCGTCGAAAAACCAGCCCGTCGCAACGGAGAACGCCTTCAAGACGCCCTGCATCCCCCCGCCGCCGACGGGCAGGAGCGCAGCGGGATCGGCAGCGCCCGCCGACAAGATCAGGATGCCGAAGAGTCCCGTTGCCGCGATCGGACCCAGAATGTCCCACACCCTTCCCTGCGAGCCGAAGGGCTTGGAGCAGAGGTAGACGCTGAACAGGAAGAAGGGCGCAAAGGCGGCGAGAGAGGGCAGGGTGTCGTAGAACACGCTCTGCACGAACAGCCGCTGTTCGAGAAGGGGCATGAGCGCCGCATAGAAGTAAAAGACGGACAAAACGGTCAGGACCGCGACGCTTGCGGCTCTGCCGAATGTCGCGCAAAGCAGCGCATATATGCTCATTTTTTTGCGAGAGGCGAGGAGCACGCAGAACACGACACCCGCCTGGATGAGGTAGCTTGCGAGGATGGGGAAGAGCAGGTCGTTCTTCGCGTAACCCGCGAGGAGAGAGGGGAGCATGACGAGCTTCCCGACGGGCATGACGCAGGCGAGGAAGAAATAGAGCTGACGGGGAGAGATCTTGTTCATTTCATCCTCCTCTTATTTTTGCTCTTGAGCGTCTTTGGACGCAATTTTAACGACCCCAAGTTGTATTTTACGACGCTGTCGCGCAGATCTCTCCCGATGAGGGGGGAGAAGGGGGCAAGGAGCGGAGCGCCGAAATTTTCCGTCGTGACGAGGTAGAAGAGGACGAACGCCGTCGCGAGGATGATGCCGTACGTCCCCACGCTCCCCGCGATGAGCAGCATGACAAGCCGCAGGACGCTCGTCTGTTCGATGAGATTGGGCACGGCGTACAGTCCGATGCCCGAAAAGGCGACGATGATGATGGCGGGCGTGGAGACAAACCCCGCCGAGACCGCCGTTTCCCCGAGGACGAGGGCGCCGACGACGGAGAGCGCCATGCCGACGTACTTCGGCATGCGGACGGACGCCTCGTTCAGGACTTCGAGCACAAAGAGGACCAAGAGCATCTCGAGCGAGGGAGAAAAGGGGATGTCGCGGATGCTCCCCGCGATCGTCAGAAGAAGTCGCACGGGGAAGAGCTGGAGCTTGAAGAGCTGCGCCGAAACGTAAAAAGCGGGCAGATATACTGCGACAAACACCGAAAGCAGCCGCAGGAGCCGCGTGAAGGTCGCCCTGTAGGGCGGGACGAAGTAGTCCTCGCTCGACTGGAAATCCTCGACGATGAGGTAGGGGACGGTCAGCGCGATGGGAGAGCCGTCCACAAGCAGTCCCACTCTCCCCTCGGCGATCTTTGCGCAGAAGATGTCGGGCTTTTCGGTCGTGCCAATCTGCTTCACGAGAGAATAGGGACGGGACGAGAGGAAATGGGTCAGATAGGACGAGTCGGGCACGATGTCGATGTCGATCTCCCGCAGCTTTTTCTTGACCCCGTCCACCGTTTTTTGTACAGACGTCCCCGCAAGATAGCAGACGGCGACGACCGTCTTGGAGCGGCGCCCGACCTCGAGCATTTCGATCCGCAGTTCCCCCGTCTTGAGGCGGCGACGGACGAGAGACGTGTTGATCTTGACGTCCTCGATGAAGCCCTCGCGCGGTCCCTTGACGGCGACGTCCGTCGAAGGTTCCGCCACAGCGCGGACGAACACCTTTTTCGTCCCCGCAACGATCGCCGTATCCATGCCTTCCCAGAGGAGAACGGGGTTGCCCGCAAGGACTTCTTCGGCAAGTTTTTCCGTCTCTTTCTGCAGGCGGATCTCGGGCGAAGTGATGCTTTTTGCGATCATATCTGCCGATTTTTCGCCGTCATAGCCGAGAAGCGGTCGGATGAGCTGTTCGCCCAAAAGCTCCTTGTCGGTGACGGGGTCGGCGTAGACGCAGACGAAGTCAAGCCCCCGCCGCGACGTGAATGCAAAGGTCAGAATGTCCTCGGCGGGCAGGAGCTTTTTGAGCGCTTCCGTGTCCCGCTTGAGGATCCCTGTGACAGTTCTCATACGAAGAGTATGGGGGAGCGGCAAGTTTTTATGTAATCGGGCGGAAAGGGCGCGGGACGGGAATACGGTTCCATAAAAAACCGCCCGCGCGGGCGGGCGGAAAACGTCATGCAATTGTGTCGAGGACCTCTTTCACGATGCCTGCCGTCAGCAGGAGTTCCTCTTCCGAAAGAGGGGGGTCGGCAAAGAGGGAAAGCTGCTCCGCGATCGCGGAGAGCCGTCCTTCCCCTTCCAAGCCGCGGACTGCGGACGAGAGGGCTGCGGAAGCCTCCGTGCGCCGCGCTTCGGGAACGCATTCGAGAAGGGGGAGCAGCGGGTCCGCCTTGAGCTTTCCGCGGAGAAACTGCTCATAGACGACATAGTAGAGAGTCGCCGCACACCCCGCGGACAGCCCGCCTTCGAGAATGGCGGAAAGCCCTTCCGCCGTGAAGGAGAGTTCTCCCTTTCCGAGCAGGCTGTAAATGCCGTAGAGCAGGATCCCGAGTCCGAAGGGCAGAAAGACAAAAACTTTCCTGTTGACCGATTTCATGACCGTTTTTTTGAGAATGGACGTGAGGACCGTCACGCCGAGCGCGAGAAGCAGCACGTCCACGCCGTAGCGGTGCAGAACGCCGTAAAGTTCGATGACCGACATAAGAGACCGTCCTTTTCCCGCCGCAAGTACAGCATACCACAGCTATGGCGGAAATTCGGGCGGACATGACATTTTTTTGGAAAATTTCCGAAACTTTCAGGAGAGCGGCTTGATCTTGACGCTCCCGCACAGGACTTCCGCATAGGAATAGGACGTCTTGCCCAAAAAGCTCTTGTCGTTGGGGGAGACGGTGAAGAGGGCGGGATACACGCCCGAGAGGACGCCGCAGAAGTTGATCATCTTGTTTCTCCCCAAATTGACGGTGACGTCCACCTGTTTCTTGAAATAGTCGGCGATCGTCCGCTTGACGGCGGCGATGTCGCTCGTTTGCTTGATCATGTGACAATGATTGCCCTTCTTTCCCCGAATTATACCTTTTGCGACAGGCAAAAGGGCGCATAAGGGGGACTTTTCGGGCATAGAATGAAGGGAGCAAATCAGCAAGGAGTGAAAGTATGAAGATCCAAACGCAAACCTTCCGCGGATACGGGAAACAGAGGGAACTGACCGCGCAGACGGCGGTGGAATGCCGTTTCGGCGGGGAAGTGGAGAACGTCCTTTCGGCGCATGCGCATGCCGTGCTCACGGGAGCGGATGCGGGGAACGGCGAAGTCAGATATTATGGAAAAGCGCATTTCTCCATCGTCTATGAGGACGCCGAGAAACACATCTGCCGTGCCGAAAAGGGAGTGGAGTTCGCCGCGGCAGCCAAGGACGGGAACATCTATCCCGCCCTTGCCGCCAAAGCAACGGTCGCCGTCGAAAACGTGTCCGTGCGGCGGGAGGGCGCGAGCGTCTTTCTGACCGCCCTGCTCGGGACGGACATTTCGCTGTACGGCGAGGAGAGCTTCGATTATCTCTCGGACGGCGAGCTTGTGATGAAGCGGGAAGCCGTGAAGGTCCTCACCTGCCACCTCTGCGGCGGGGCGGCGGAAGCGGAGGACGAATTCGAGACCGAACTGCTCGGCGACGTCCTGCAGCACAGCGAGACGGTCTGCGTCACCGACGTCGTCTGCGAGACGGGACTCGTCAGGGCGGAGGGGGAGATCAACCTCGGACTGCTCGCGCTCAAGGGGAGCGGCGGGCTTGTCTCCTTTGAACGACTCGTTCCCTTCCGCGTGGAGATCCCCTGCGACTCCGCCTCGTTCGGCAGCGACGCAGAGGTCAGAGTGTGCGTCGCCGATACGTCCGTCCACGCCGAGGAAGAGGACGGAAAATGCAACATATATGTGCGTTTTTCGCTCATCGCGGACGCCTGTGTGTACGAAGAAGTCGCCCTCGACGGCGTGCACGACGCCTTCTCCACGGAATGCGGCACGGAGCTTTCCTACTATGAGGGGACTTTCTGCGGCGTCGGGGAGTTCAAGCGCATCACCGAGCGGGTGAGCGGCAAGGCGATCGTGTCGGGTCCGCTCGGCTTCTCGGATGTGCTCGAGGCGGTGACGGAAGAGCGCTCGGAAGCGGAGCTTGTCACGACTGCGGACGGACAGCGCGTCGAAGGGGTCGCAAACGCCGTCCTTCTCGTCAAGTCGAGCGAGGGAGAATATCGCTCGCTGGAGTTCAGCCTGCCCTTCTCGGTCGCGGTCGACGCGGGGGACGCGGAGGCGGAAGTCATGGTCTGCGGCATGTCCGCCCGCCAGAAGCAGGAAGGGGAGATCGACGCCGAGGCGACGGTCAAGATCGTCTTGCGCGAGAAGAAGCGGGGAAGTGTCCGCATCGTCGGCGCCGTCAAAGAAGGGGAGAAGTTCGCGGAGAACGACTGCGCGATCAGCGTCTATATCCCCGAGGCCGGGGACGGACTCTGGGAACTTGCAAAGCGGCTGAAAAAGTCCCCCGAGGATGTCTCAAAGAGCAATCCCGACATCGAATTCCCCGTCAAAGAGGGTCAAAGAGTCATCATCTATCGGAAGAAAACAATATGAAAGTTTCGCGCGGATTTCTTTTGCTTCGCAAAATAAATCCGCGCGAGGGGTTAGTTCTGTGCGTCTCTCCTACTCCGCTGCCACGCCTTCCGCATTTCAGACGGACATTAAGCCTACGGTAGTGTGGCGCGTCGCGACACTGCGCAGTTTGCGCGGCTTTGCGGGAACGCAAAGCCGTCGCCTGAAACGCAGGTCGCTCCTTTTCCAAAAAATCTTGCTTCGCAATATTTTTTGGATGCCCTTGGCTTTGGCGGGGCGCTGTGCGCAGGAAGTGGGAACACGCCCACCCCCTGTCGCGTTGCGACATCCCCCTCCCACGGAGGGGGTTCATGCCCACCCTCTCCATGGGAGAGGGGTAGGGGTGTGGGTCACCGCAGCTCCTTGTCGCCCCTCACAGGGGAGATGTCGAGGCGTAGCCGAGACAGAGGGTGGAGCGGCGCAATTCTGCTCAACAGCCCAGTGGGCTGTGAGCTGCGCCGCGACAGGAGCGCTGGCAAGCGCGACGGGGTTGCGGCGGTCCCTGCCGCCGCAACTTAACCCCTTTCCCCTCGCAGGCTCGGGGACTTCCCCTACAGGGGCAGCGAGAGCATTCGCACCTGTTCGCCGCTGTCTCGGACGGGTAGAGACCCGTCCTCGGTCACCGTTCGCGCGGAAAAAATGCGCTCACTCATCGCAAAAGGGGCAGCGAGGGACTTCGATTTTCGTAAGATGGGGTCAAAAAATCGGTAATCAAGGAAAAAAGTCCTCAAATGAGGACTTTTTCCTTGAGAAAAGAATAGGATCACACTTTGCTGTAGCCGTAAGAATTGACGAGCGCGTCCACCTTTCTGCCCTCTCTGCAGAGCGGGCAGTCGCTCGCGCGGTAGGAAGAGTAGTCGGGAAGGTCCTCGACGCCGACGAGCCGCACGACGGGGACGCCCGGAATCTCGAACTTTCCGCCGAACACCGTGGCGACGCCCGCGACCTCGCCGCCGTAGTAGCGGATCCCGCGGACGGCATTCATCGCCGTCATGCCCGTCGTCGCCGTGGCGGTCAGGATAAGCACGTGGCGGAATTGCACATAGGGCAGCATATTGTCGCGCAGGATGAGCTTTTCATCCGCGGTGATCTCGGGAGAAATGACGGCGAGTTCCTGATTCATGTTGATCCCCGAACCCGCGGCGAGCGCTTCGGCGAGGAACGCCCCGACCATCTTCGTGCGCTCGAGCGTGATGATCGTGTCGACCGTCACGTTGGAAAAACTCTCCGCAAGCAGCTTTGCCGTTGCCTTGGCGGCGTTCATCTCTGTCTTGACCTTTGTCATGTCGATGCAGTAGTTGACATGGGAATGCTGGGTCGCGAAGTGACCGGGAATGACGCGGACGCTGACTTTATTGTTCCGTTTTGCATACAGTTCGAATGCTCTCGTTTCCATAAGGTTTCCCTGATTTCTTCTCCTTTTTTCCTATTTTAATACATTTTGCCGCCGTTGTAAAGACCGCCGAAAAAATTTTTTTGCCTTTTCGGCGCGTTTTTTTGTAAAATCTGTTTATTTCGGCAAAAATCATTTTATATAAAAAGGGAAACAAGAAGGCGGTACGGTATGAGCAAGAAGGCAGAAAAGAGAGAGACGGAAGAAAGCGCTGCGGAGACCGGACGGGCGGAACAGGCGGAAAACGCCGAAACGAAAGCCGAGGTCTCCGAAGAGGAACGTCTCAAGACAGAGCTGGAACAGGAGAAGGCGAAGTCGGAGGACTTCAAGCGGAAGTGGTATTCGGTCACTGCCGAGTACGAGAATTACCGCAAGCGCACGGCATTCCAAAGCGCCCAGCGCTATCAGGAAGGAAGGTCGGACGTCATCTCCAAGCTGTTCCCCATCGCGGACAATCTCGAACGCGCGACGGCGGCATGCACGGACGAGGCGACGAAGAAGGGCATCCGCATGGTGACGGCGGCATTCGAGAAGATCCTCTCCGAGGAGAAGATCAAAGTCATCGATCCCGTCGGGCAGCATTTCGACGCCGAAAAGCATGAGGCGATCATGGCGGTCGACCCCGAAGAGGGGGAAGAGAGCGGCACGGTCAGGCAAGTGTACGCAAAGGGCTACGAACGGGACGGCAAAGTCTTGCGGTTTGCGCAAGTCGTCGTCGTCAAGTAAGTGCAACATTTCAGCGCAATTCTCGTCGCCCCTCGGGATCCCCGCAAAAAGACAACGTATTTTTGCGGGGTGGTTCAGGGGAGATGTCACGAAGTGACAGAGGGGTTTCAAAACCCCTTTCCCCTCGCAAGCTCGGGGACTTCCCCTAAAAGGGGCAGCAAGAAGTACCCCTTTCCCCTGTGGGGGGGGCAGCAAGGAGTCACTGTTTTCCAAACAGAAACGATCAATATAAAAAACATTTTAAGGAGAATAGAAAAATGAGCAAGGTCATCGGTATCGATTTAGGTACGACAAATTCGTGCGTCGCAGTGATGGAAGGGGGAGAACCCGTCGTCATCGCGAACGCCGAGGGGTCGAGGACGACTCCCTCCGTCGTGGCATTCCAGAAGGACGGCTCCCGCGTCGTCGGGCAAGTCGCAAAGCGTCAGGCGGTCGCCAACCCCGAAAAGACGGTCAGCTCCATCAAACGCAAGATGGGGTCCGATTATAAGGTCAAGATCGACGAAAAGTCCTATTCGCCGCAGGAGATCTCCGCAATGATCCTCTCCAAGTTAAAGACGGATGCGGAAGCCTACCTCGGCGGAAAGGTGACGGACGCCGTCATCACCTGCCCCGCATACTTCACCGACGCACAGCGTCAGGCGACCAAGGACGCGGGCAAGATCGCGGGACTCAACGTTCTCCGCATCATCAACGAACCCACGGCGGCGGCGCTCTCCTACGGGCTTGACAAGGAGAAAGAGAACTCCAAAGTCATGATCTACGACCTCGGCGGCGGCACCTTCGATGTCTCCATTCTCGAGATCTCGGACGGCGTCTTTGAAGTGCTCGCGACCAACGGCAACAACATGCTCGGCGGCGACGACTTCGACAAGCGTCTCATGGACTACATGGTGGACGAATTCAAGAAGTCCCACGGCGTTGACCTCTCCAAGGACAAGATGGCGATGCAGCGCCTCAAGGAAGCTGCCGAAAAGGCAAAGATCGAACTCTCGGGCATGACGACGACGTCCGTCTCCCTGCCCTTCATCTCGATGACGGAGTCCGGTCCCGCCCACCTCGAGCTGGAGATCACCCGCCAGAAGTTTGAAGCCCTCATTGCAGACCTCATCGACAAGACCGCCGAACCGATGCGCCTTGCGATGAAGGATGCGGGACTTTCGTACAGCGACATCGACAAGGTCATCCTCGTCGGCGGCTCCACCCGTGTGCCCGCGGTCGTCGCGAAGGTCAAGGCGCTCACGGGGAAGGAACCCTTCAAGGGCATCAACCCCGATGAATGCGTCGCGGTCGGCGCTGCCATTCAGGGCGGCGTGCTGACGGGCGAAGTCAAGGACGTGCTCCTTCTCGACGTCATGCCCCTTTCCCTCGGCATCGAGACGCTCGGCGGCGTCTTTACGAGACTCATCGACAGAAATACGACGATCCCCGTCAAGAAATCACAGGTATTCTCGACGGCGGCGGATAACCAGACGACGGTCGAGATCCACGTCCTGCAGGGCGAGAGAGAGTTCTGCCGCGACAACAAGACGATGGGCAGATTCACCCTGACGGGCATCGCGCCCGCGCCCCGCGGCATTCCGCAGATCGAAGTCACCTTCGACGTCGACCACAACGGCATCGTGCACGTCGAGGCGAAGGACCTCGGCACGGGCAAGTCGACGGACATCACCATCACTTCCTCGACCAACCTCTCCGAGGACGAGATCAACAAGGCGGTCAAGGATGCGGAGCAGTATGCCGAAGAGGACAAGAAGAGAAAGCAGAAGGTCGATGCGAAGAACAAGCTCGACGGACTGATCTTCTCCGTGGAGCAGACCCTGCGCGATGCGGGCGACAAGCTCTCCGAGGACGACAAGAAGGTGTTGCAGGACGCCGTGGACGAGGCGAAGAAGGCGCTCGAAGGGGACGACGAGGACGCATACAACGCGGCGGCGGACGAATTGCAGAAGAAGATCGCGCCCATCGTCACGAAGCTCTATCAGCAGGCGAACCCGCAGGGCGCTTCTCCCGACGACGGAGACACGGAATTCAAACAGTAAATGAGGGGATCCATACGTCATTTCGCCTGTATGCGTCCAGCCGCGTCATTCCGCCCCGCGCGAATTCTGATTGCTCCAAGCGCGGCACAAGCGCGTAGCGCGAAGTTACGCATGTGAGGAATCTCGTCCTTTGAGATTTCTCGGCTACGCCTCGAAATGACGTTAGAGGCGGATGTCGCATCGCGACAGGGGGGTGGGTCACCGCAGCCTCCTTGCCCACCCCTTGAGGGGTGGGGGCCCCGTAGGGGCGGAAGGGGTGTCATCCCGAATCGGGACACCCCCTCAGCCTCGGCAAGGACAGCCTCGGCAGCTCCCCCTCAAGGGGGAGCCAAGGGGACACACCTGCCCCGTAGGTTTCACGGGATGCTTCGTTGCGCTCCGCGAAACGACGTGGGACGCGGAAACGTTCGCACAGACAAATCTCAATATCGGAAAGCCGCGGCGAGCGGCTTTTCGGCACGGATAAGGTAAACTATGGCAGACAAGAAAAACTACTATGACGTACTCGGCGTCAAGAAGGACGCGACCGAGGAAGAGATCAAGACGGCTTACCGCAAGCTCGCCAAACAGTATCACCCCGATCTCCACCCCGACGATCCGTCGTGCGCAGAAAAGTTCCGTCAGATCAACGAGGCGAACGAGGTCCTCTCCGACAAGCAGAAACGTGCCGCCTACGACTATGAGCAGGAACATCCCGGCATGGGCGGCGCAAACGGCGGCTTCGGCGGCTTTTCGGGAGCAGGCTTTACGGGTTTCACGGACATCTTCGACTCCATCTTTCAGGGCTTCGGCGGCGGAGCGGTCCACCGCGACACGACGGGAGAGGACATCAATCTGCAAGTGACCCTCTCCTTCATGGACGCAGCCAAGGGATGCAGAAGGGAGATCTCCTATTCGAGGAACGAACCCTGTCCCGCATGCCGCGGCACGGGCGCCAAGGACGGAACTGCCTACAAGACCTGCCAAAAGTGCGGCGGAAAGGGGCAAGTGCGTCTCGTGCAGGATACCATGTTCGGCAGAACGGTCCGCGTCGGCGCCTGTCCCGACTGCGGCGGCAAGGGGAAGATCGTCACCGAAAAGTGTCCCGACTGCAAGGGACGGGGGTATGTCAGAAAGGAGACCAAGCTCTCCATCGACATTCCCGCGGGCGTCGATACGACTTCTGTGCTTACCAAGCACGGCTACGGGCAGGCGAGCACGTCGGGCGGCGCGGCGGGCGACCTCATCGTCACCTTCCGCATCGAACCCCACAAGATCTTCAAGCGCAACGGCATGGACCTCTACGTTGATCTGCCCGTTCCCTTCATGACGGCAGTCCTCGGCGGGACGGTCAAGGCGCCCGACCTCAACGATGTGTTCGACTTCACGATCCCCGAGGGGACGCAGTCGGGGACGGAGTTTGTGCTCCGCGGCAAGGGC
The DNA here is from genome assembly GCA_947626935.1 of uncultured Clostridia bacterium. Taxonomy (GTDB): domain Bacteria; phylum Bacillota; class Clostridia; order Christensenellales; family Borkfalkiaceae; genus Gallimonas. The sequence goes on from CANQUD010000005.1 coordinate 41,758, forward strand.
ATCCGCGGCAGGACGGCGACGGGTTCCATGCACATCCGCGTGATCGCCGAGATCCCCGCAAAGCTCTCGCGGGAGCAGAAGGCGGCGCTGGAAGCGGCGGCGGGCGGCGTCGAACTCAAGAATTACGACAGGGCGAAACGCTATGCGGACACCGTCTCCGCCCTCTACGGAAAAGACCCGTTCAAGAAATAATAAAAATCGGCACATGGGTGCCGATTTTTTGATATACGGGAGCGGGGTAGGGGAGTGGGTCACCGCAGCCTCTCGTCGCCCCTCTTAGGGGAGATGTCGAGGCGTAGCCGAGACAGAGGGGTTTAACCCCTTTCCCCTCGCAAGCTCGGGGACTTCCCCTGAAAGGGGCAGCGAGATGTACCCTCTCCAAGGGAGAGGGATGTCGCATCGCGACAGGGAGTGGGTCACCGCATTTCTCGTCATTTCTCGTCATTCCGAACGAATGTGAGGAATCTCAAAGCACGAGATTTCTCGCTACGCTACTTCGTCGTTTCGCTCCTCGTGCCGCGCTTGGAGCAATTAGGATTCGCGCGGGGCGAAATGACGTAGTAGAGGGCATTATCCCCCCCACCACCGCCTACGGCGGAGCCTCCCCCCCGAAGGGGTAGGCTCTTACCCTCTCCATGGGAGAGGGATGTCGCATCGCGACAGGGAGTGGGTTACCACAGCCGTTCACCCAGAGCGTAGCGAAGGATCCCGTCAAACGGGCGGAGCAAAATTGTGCTCCATTGGTCTAATGGGATGCTTCACATTCGTAACTTCGTCGCTTCGCTCCTCGTGCCGCCCTTCGACACCACACAATAGGACTCCCCAAAAAAGACGCAGTATTTTTTGGGGAAGAGGAGACGCCGAGGGCAAACAGAGCTTTTCGTAAGAAAAGCGTAAAACGCGCTCGTGCGTCGACGAGCGGGCGGGGCAGCATGAGCACGGGCGGAGCAGCGCTCGTGCGCTGGCAGGACTCCCCAAAAAAGACGCGGTATTTTTTGGGGAAGAGGAGACGCCGAGCGCAAACAGAGCTTTTCGCAAGAAAAGCGTAAAACGCGCTCGTGCGTCGACGGGCGTGCGGGGAGTTTTTTCTGCATTCCTTCGGAATTCAAATTGACTTTTTCGTCGGTGTATTCTATAATATCCCCATGAAATATATCGAGCTTACCATTCACACGACGAGCGAGGCGAGCGAGCTTGTCGCCGACATCCTCTGGAATTACACCGAGGGCGGGGTCGCCGTCTCCGACGTTTCCGACGTCATCGCTCTGCAGAGCGGCAAATACGGCGTCTATTGGGACTATCTCGACGAGTCTCTCCGCGCTCTTCAGAGGTCTGATGTCCTCGTCAAAGCCTTCCTGCTTCCCGAACGGGAGGGGGAGATCCCGGGCATCATGCGGGAGATCTTCGCCTGCCGCGAGCGGAGCGGCGGGGAGATCCCCTTCGGCACCCTCGAGGAGACCAAGCGCACGATCGACGGGGATGATTGGATCGACATTTGGAAGAAGCATTTCCGTCCCATTCATTTAGGGAGCATCGTCGTCGTGCCCGAGTGGATCGAATATGCGGAAGCGCCCGACGAAAAGGTCGTCATTCTCGACTCCAACATGGCATTCGGCACGGGCGAACACGAGACGACGGCGATGTGCGTCGAACTCCTGCAGGAACATCTCAAGGAAGGGGACGTCGTCCTCGACGTCGGCTGCGGAAGCGGCATTCTCGGGATCTCCGCTGCCAAGCTCGGCGCAAAACTCTGCTATCTCACCGACATTGACCCCGTCGCCGTCTCGAGCGCGAGGCACAACGCCCAAAGGAACGGCGTTGCGGAGAAGGTCGCCGTCGCGGAGAGCAATCTCGTCGACGACACGACGATGAAAGCCGACCTCATCCTCGCCAACATTACGGCGGAGATCCTGACTTCGCTTGCGCCTGCCATTCCCTCTCATCTGAAGGAAGGGGGGACCGTCATTCTCTCGGGTATCCTTCCCGACAGGGCGGAAAAGGTCAAAGCGGCGTTCGGAGCGGCGGGACTTGCGACAGAGAAGCAGATACAGCGGGGCGAGTGGGTCGCCCTCGTCTTGAGGAGGAAATAGATGCCGCCCAAACGGTTTTTTGTGGAGAAGATCGGGGAAGAAGTCACCCTCACGGGGGACGAGTACCGTCACGCCCATACCGTCCTGCGGCTGGGCGTCGGCGACGAGGTGACTCTTCTCGACGGTTCGGGAAGGGAAGTTTCCGCCATCGTCGCGAAGTCCGAAAAGGGGAAGTTCACCCTGCACGTCACGGGGGAGAGACCGTCCGATCGGGAGCCGAGCGCGGACGTCTTTCTCCTTGTCGGGGCGATCAAGGGGGACAAGACCGAACTCGTCGTCCAGAAGGCGACGGAGCTGGGGGTCCGCCGCATCGGCGTGTTCTCTTCCCGCTACTGCGCCGCATACATGAATGACAACAAGCTCGGGCGTCTCCGCCGCGTCGCACGGGAAGCGGCGAAACAGTGTCTGCGTTCCCGCGTGCCCGAAGTGGAGTACTATGAAGATTTTTCCCATGCCATGTCCGCATCGCGAGGGTATGTCAACAAGCTCTTCGCCTGCGAGTTTTTGGAAAAAAGCGAGGGGGAGATCCCCGACATGGGCGGCTCTTATTGCCTCGTCGTGGGCAGTGAAGGGGGATTTACCGAGGAAGAGTTCAAAGAGGCGAAAGCGTGCGGCTTTACGGGCGTTTCCCTCGGGAAACGCATCCTGCGGGCGGAGACGGCGGCGATCGCCCTTCTCTCCGTCGTCATGTACAGGGCGGGGGAACTCCGATGAAGGCGTGCGTGTTCACCCTCGGGTGCAAACAGAACGAGGCGGAGTCCGCCTCTCTCATGCGCGGGCTTGCCGAACGGGGCTTTGAGGTCACCGACAGGCTCGGCTATGCCGATGTGTACATCGTCAACACCTGCGCCGTCACCGCCGAGGCGGAGAAGAAGTCGAGGCAGTCCGTTGCGCGGATGCGGAAGTTCAACCCCGCCGCGCCCGTCATCGTCTGCGGCTGCGCTTCCGAGCACGACGCCGAGGCGTTTGCCCGCCGCGCGGGTGTCGTCTTTGTGACGGGGACCATGCGCAAGGAACGGGTCATCGGGGCGGCGGAGGAAGCGCTGCGCTCCCTCGCTGCCGAAACGGTGTGCTGCCGCGAGACGGAGACGGAATTTGCGGAACTGCCTCTTCCCATGCAGACGAGGACCCGCGCCTATCTCCGCGTGCAGGACGGCTGTGACCGCTTCTGCAGCTACTGTCTCATTCCCTATCTCCGCGGCAGATCGCGGTCGAGAAGGGCGGAGAAGGTGCTCGAAGAGGCGAAGGCGCTCCCCGCAAGGGAGATCGTCCTGACGGGCATCGACCTTGGCGACTATCATGACGGGGATACCGACCTCGGCGGGCTGTTATGGAAGCTCAAGGAGATCCCTGCCCGCATTCGGCTCGGCTCCCTCGAAGTCGGCGTCATCACGGAAGCGTTTTTGGAGAAGATGAAGGGGGCGGGGAACGTCGTGCCCCACTTCCACCTTTCCCTGCAGAGCGGGTCGGACGCCGTCCTGAAGGCGATGAACCGCAAGTATACCCGCGCGGAATATCTTGCCGCCTGCCGCATGATCTACGGGACGTTCCCCGATGCCGCCGTCACGACGGACATCATCGTCGGATTTCCCACGGAGACGGAAGAGGACTTTCAGCAGTCCCTCTCCATCGTGCGGGAAGCGGGGCTTGCGCGGGTGCACGCCTTTCCCTTCTCCCCGCGAGAGGGGACGAATGCCTTCCGCATGCCCGATCTGCCCGCTTCCGTCAAGAAGGAGCGCATGGAGCGCATGCTTGCCTGCGCCGAGACTGCCGAGGCGGACTATATCGCAAAGTTTTTGGGGAAGGAAGGGGTCGCGCTGTTCGAATCGGACGGCGGATACACCGAAAATTATCTCCGCGTCTATGCGGAGAACGCAAGAGAGGGCGGTCTGTACCGCGTTCGGCTGCTTGAACGGGAAAAAGACGGCGTCCGCGCCGAAATTTTGGAGGAAATATCAATGGAGAACTGCATTTTCTGTAAAATTCTGAAGGGGGAGATCCCTTCTTCCAAGGTCTATGAGGACGACGAGATCGTCATTTTCAAGGACATTCATCCGCTCGCGAAGATCCACCTGCTCTGCGTGCCGAAGGAGCATTTCGCCTACCTTTCGGAACTGAATGAAGTGCGCGAGAAGGTCGTCGGGCGGGCGCTCGGAAAGATCGCGTCCCTTGCGCCGCAGCTCGGCTTGCAGGACGGATACCGTCTCGTCGTCAATCAGGGGGAGAGCGCGGGGCAGACCGTCCGCCATCTGCACATCCACATTTTGGGCGGGGAACCTCTCGGCTGGGAGTGAGGGATCTCGTCCTTTGAGATTTCTCGCTACGCTACTTCGCGCTACACGCTCGTGCCGCCCTTCGACGACATAAAGAACGGGTAGGCGAGGCGAAATGACGTAGGGGTGCGCCGCGTAGCGCTAACGTTCATCCAGAGCGAAGCGAAGGATCCCAGCAAACGGGCGGAGTAACATTGTGCTCCGTAGGTCTAATGGGATGCTTCACATCCTAACTTCGCGGCTATGCCGCTCGTGCCGCCCTTCGACACCATAAAGAACGTGCGGGCGGGGCAGCATGAACGGGTAGGCGGGGCGAAATGACGTAGGTGTGTACCGCGCAATCATGATTCCCCCGTCGCATCACAATTTCTCCGTAAAATTGCATGCCGAGGTATAAACATCGGCAAAGGTGTCAAAAATCCTTCCCGACCATGCGGGGAGGACTTTTTTATGCGGATATTGCGCGGGATCAAGGCAGTTTTCATCACAACGCTCTCCGTCGCATGCGGAGCGGCGGCGACCTTCCTTCTCCATGCGCCCGTGTTTGAGCGGGGCAATGCGTACGAACTCTACCTCTCTCCGTCCTCTTCCGCGCTCACCGTCCTCTCGGGCGATCCGCTCCTCGACAAACTGTCCCTTCCCGTCCGCGGGGAGAGCGTCCGCTACGGCGGCGACAAAAAAGAGGAACTTATCGCGCGGTTTCATGCGGAAATTCTCTTTACGGAGAGCGCCGCGGGCGTCGTCAACTACTATTGCCGTTCTCCCTTCCTCGGGGAAGGCGTCGTCCTCATGGGGCAGAACGTCAACCTGCACATCGCCGTCTCCGAAGCGCAGACCGCGGTCGGGACCCCCCTTATCTTCGGGGGATTTTGAGAGTTCGGGTATAAAGACGGAAAAGAGGGGCAATCATCTACATAAAATCGGAGGATATCATCATGAACGAAGAAAACGCAAAACCGAAGAAAAAGAGACTCTTGTACTACATTGTTCTGTCCGTATGCGTCCTGCTCCTCATCGCGGCGACCGTCCTCACCGTCTATTTTCTGACGGCAGACACGGGGAACACCCTCGACGTCCCCCCCGCAACGGGAAATGAAGAAGAGGACAAGCAGCCCGGGGAGACGGATGACAAGCAGCATGAAAACGAACCTTCCGAGCCTTCGGGCGGAGAGGACGCCGTCAAGTTCGTCTCTCCCATCGACGGGGCGAAGTACACGGTCGAGTACAACGTCATCTATACGAACGAGACGCTCGGCTGGATCTACCGTCACAAGGCGGTCGACTTCGACGCGAAGGCGGGAACGGAAGTCAAGTGCATGGCGGACGGCAAAGTCGAGACCATCTCCTACAGCGAGGAGACGGGGAACATCGTGCTCGTCGACCACGGTGACGGATTAAAGACCCTCTACCGCTTTGTGGAACCCGACAGCAAGCTCCGCGAGGGGGCGACGGTCAAGAAGGGAGAAACGCTCGGCGTCGTCGCGGAAGCGTACGGCATCGAGCACAAGGACGGCGAACATCTCCACCTCGAAGTGGAACTCAACGGCAAGGCGGCGGACCCTACGGAGTATCTCGGAGCCGTGCTCGAGGAAAAATAATTCCCCCGAAAATCGGCGGTCATCCGCCGATTTTTTGTGCCGAAAAGAGGTCCGAGTCCGAATTCCCGCTTTCTTTCGGCAACTTCGAAGAAGCGCTTGCTTTTTTCGCGCGGATACACTATAATAGAGCCATGTTCCATGTCGTACTGGTAGAACCCGAGATCCCGCAGAACACGGGGAATATCGCAAGGACGTGCGCCGCGACGGGGTGCGAACTTCACCTTATCAAGCCGCTCGGCTTCGACCTCTCGGAGAGGGCGATCCGCCGCGCGGGTCTCGACTATTGGCACCTCGTCAAGATCAGTGTGCACGAGAGTTTTGAGGAGCTTTGCGCCCTCTATCCGTCCGCCCGTTTCCGCTTCTTCACGACAAAAGCCCGCAAATGCTACACGGACATGCCGTATGCGGACGGGGACTTTCTCGTGTTCGGCAAGGAAACGAAGGGACTGGACGAGGAATTGCTCGTCGGGCACAGAGAGGACTGCGTGCGCATTCCCATGATCGGGGAAAGCCGCTCCCTCAATCTCTCCAACGCCGTCGCGGTCGCCGTGTACGAGGCGTTCCGCCAAATCGGCTTCGAGGGGCTTCAGCAAGAGGGGGATCTGCACAGACTGTCATGGGATTGAGTCCGAAAATACGCAAATGGGGTACGATTTTGTTGGCGTTTCTCTTCGGAGCCGCCTTCACCGTCGTCCTGTTTTTGCCCTATCCGTCGAGGGTGGGGACGGAAAACGATTCCTTCCGCATCGTCTGGCAGGACGGAAGGGTCTCCGAGGAGAACTTTGCAGAGGCGTACGCGTGCCTTTCGGGCATCTCCGAAACGGGCGACGTGCTCCTTGCGCGGGGAGACCAAATCGGCACATATGTGACGAGCTTTGAGATGAAAGAGGCGATCTCCGACCTCAAAAACGGCGATCTTGCGCCCATGCTCGCCATGGGTTATGACCTCGACCGCCTCGAACGCGCCGCGCTCTTCCATGTCTACGGAAACACCCTCTATTACGACGAGGGGGACCTTTTTTCCTTCAACGGCGAGCGGGTCGTTTTTCTCGATACGGTCAAAAAGGCGGAACGGGTCATGGTTACGGGCGGAAGTCTGCCCGCATCCGTCCTTCTCCTCACCGAGGCGGAGACTCTCGTCGTCGGCGATCGGGCGGAACTTTCCCACAGGACACTTGACGGCACGTCCGTCAAGGTCGAGGGAAGGGGCAGATATGCGACGGAAGAGGGGGCAATCCTCGATACGTCGCTCGGGAAGAGCCTCGTCGCGGGGCAGCCCTTGGCGGAAGCGATCTGCGTTCCCGATGTCGCCGCCTGCAAACAGGGAGCGCTCCTTCCCTGCCGAAACCTCGTCCGTCTCGAGCTTCCCTTTGTCGGGAGCGGACCCGTCGCCGCGGGAGACCTGTTCCATGGCGAACTCGGCTATCTCTTCTCGGATGGCGGGAACTACGCCATTCCCGCGACGCTCACGGAAGTGAAGATACGGGGCGGCGTCCTCGTCTCCACGGCATTCTATGCCTGCAGACAGATCGAATCGGTCGACGCGTGCGGCGTTCCGAGGGGGAACATCGAGCGGGACGCCTTTGCGGGGCTGGAGTCCCTGCGCTATCTGCACACGCCGCGCGAGGACGTGACGCTGCAGGGCAATTTCTCCGCACGGAAGGCGCCGTGCGGCTGTACGATCTACGAAAGAAGGGGGTAAACGCTTGAAAAAGTTCTTCAAGAAAGTATTCAGCAGATTTCCGTTCGTTGCGCTCACGATCATCTTCCTCATGCTGCTCTTTTTCGTCCTGCTCATCGGGGGATTTTTCCTCGCGGAAGTCATCGTCACCGAACTTCTTCCCCAATCGGAACCGTACGTCACGGCGATCGTCACCGTGCTCGACTATCTCGTTCTCATCATCGCCGTCATCAACGCCGCCAACCGCGACATGGTCCCCGAGACAAAGATCCCGTGGCTCCTCTGCATCGTCGTTCTGAACTTGCTCGGCGTGTTTATCTACATTCTCTTCTCGTCCCACCGTCCCTCGCGGCGGAGCAGAAAGCTCTATGCACGGCTGTACGCGCAGGAGAAGCTGTCCCCCGTGCAGTCCATTCCCAAAGAAGAACTGCGGGAGAATCTGGGGCATTGGGCGAACATCAGCGAGGCGCTCTGCGTCGTCGAATCGCAGTCCGTCGCAAAGAGAAACACCGCGACGGAATATTTCCCCACGGGGGAGAAGTTCTTTGCCCGCGTGACGGAGGACCTCAAGAAGGCGGAGAAGTTCATCTTTTTGGAGTACTTCATTCTCGAACAGGGCAAGTTCTGGGACACGCTCCTCGACATTCTCGTCCAAAAGGCGGGCGAGGGAGTCGAAGTTCGCGTCATGTACGACGACATCGGGTCGATGGGGAAGGTCAGCGCGGGCTACTATAAAAAACTGCGGAAGCTGGGACTTTCGGCACAGAAGTTCAATCCCTTCGTCCCCGTCGTCACGACGCTGCACAACAACCGCGACCACAGGAAGATCCTCGTGATCGACGGAAAGATCGGCTACACGGGCGGACTCAACCTCGCCGACGAGTACATCAACGAGACCCACCCCTTCGGCGAATGGAAGGACAACGCCGTCCGCCTCGAGGGAGAGGGCGTTCTCGGGCTTACAAAGATGTTTTTGGGAATGTATCAGCTCACGACCAAGGTCGTCGAGGACATTTCGCCCTATCTCGTTTCCCACTCCGCAGAGGGGAAAGGATATGTGCAGGTGTACGGCAGCGGACCCGTTCCCATGTACGAGAGGCACCTCGCCGAGGATGTGTACGTCAACATGCTCGACGCCGCCCACGATTACATCTGGATCATGACGCCCTACCTCATCATCGATTACAGGATGAAGCAGGCGCTCATCCTTGCGGCGAGAAGGGGGGTGGACGTCCGCATCGTGACCCCCCACATTCCCGACAAGAAACTGGCGTTCGGGCTGACCCGCTCGAACTATATGGCGCTCATCAAAGGGGGCGTCAAGATCTACGAATTTACGCCCGGGTTCGTGCACGCCAAGACCTTTTTGGCGGACGACAAGACAGCGGTCGTCGGGACGGTCAACCTCGACTACCGCTCCTTCCTCTATCACTTCGAGGACGGCGTGCTGATGTTCGGGACGGACGTGCTCCCCGACATCAAGCGAGACTTCGAGGAGACCTTTGAAAGGTCCGCCCTGCAGTCGCGGGAAGATGCACGGAAGAGTCCCGTCTGGCGCGGGCTGTGCGAGATCGCCAAGATCTTCGCCCCGCTGTTTTAAGGATGCCGTGGAATGCGGTGACCCACCCCCCTACCCCCCTCCCACGGAGGGGGTAGAGCCTACCCCTTCGGGGGGGAGGCTCCCGCGTAGCGGGTGGTGGGGGGGGACTGTGTCTCTCTGCTCCGCGCGTTTGTCGGGATCCTTCGCTTCGCTCCGGATGAGCGGTCGCGCTGCGCGTCGCCTTTACGTCATTTCGAGGGCAAAGCCCGAGAAATCTCAAAGGACGAGATTCCTCACATACGTTCGGAATGACGTAAGAAATCGCGCGGGGCGGAATGACGTAAGAAATCGCGCGGGCGGAATGACGTGCGGTTCTCTGCTCCGCGCGTTTGTCGGAATCCTTCGCTTCGCTCCGGATGAACGCTGTGCGCTCTTTTTGAATTCTTATGATCCATTCTCTTTCCGGCGGGGTGATCGCCGACAATGAATTTCAAACGTATGCAAAGGTGCGCGTGGGGGATGTCCCCGCGTGGTATCTCTGTCCCTTCAAGGCGGAAGCGGGGGACGTCGTCCTCGTGCCGACCGCGGGCGGGACGGCGGAGGGGGTCGTCGAGCGGATCGAGACCCATACGCCGCAGACTGCGCCCGTCTCCCCCAAACGCGCGAGGGAAATTCTCTGCGTCGTGACGAAAAAGTCTTGACAGGACCGCATAGATATGGTACAATCGGGTCAGTCATAGGGGAGTAGTCGGTCCGTAAGGGCGGTCATATCCACAGAGTGCGGGGAACCCCGCGGGTATTTCATGAAACGACGAGACTTATGCGCGATTTTCGCGTGTAAGTCTTTTTTTCACCGAATCGGCGGAAAAAAAGGAGAAAGCATGCAGCTTTGGGAACTCTTTCTGATCGGTGCGGCGCTCTCGATGGACGCGTTCGCCGTCAGCATGACGGACGGCATGACGGAGCCGCACATGAAGCCGTGGAAGGCGATCCTCATCGCCCTCCTTTTCGGCGTGTTCCAAGGCGTGATGCCCGTCATCGGCTACTACTTCAGCTCGATCTTCGCGTCCCTTGTGGAGAAGATCGCCCCGTGGCTCTCCTTTGCCATTCTCCTCATCCTCGGCGGGAAAATGGTCATAGATTTCATTTTGGGACAGCGCAGCGGGAGAAAAGAGGTGCGCGGAACGGGCGCTATGAAGCTCCTCGTGCAGGCGGTCGCGACGTCGATCGACGCGCTCGCCGTCGGCGTCACCTTCCTCGCCACCGATACGGCGGGGGGGCTCCCGCTCCACATCGCGCTGTGCGGTCTCGTCATCTGCGCGATCACCTTTGCGTTCAGCATCGCCGCCGTCCTCATCGGAAGGAAGGCGGGGGACAAATTCGCCGACAAGGCACAGCTCATCGGGGGACTCGTTCTCATCGGCATCGGCGTCAAAATTTTGATCGAAGGGTTGATTTGACTTTTATCGATCACCATGATATACTGACAGGGACAGGAAAACGAAAATGCTCTATCTTTGGATCTTTTTATTGATCGTCGGGTTCGCGCTCCTCATCAAGGGCGCCGACTGGTTCGTGGACGGAAGCGCGGGGATCGCGGGGAAGTGCCGCATTTCCCCCCTCATCATCGGGCTTACGGTCGTCGCATTCGGGACGAGCGCTCCCGAGCTTTGCGTCTCGGTGACTTCCGCCATTCAGAGCTGGTCCGATCCGACGGTCTCGGACATCTCGATCGGCAACGTCCTCGGCAGCAATATCGTCAATATCTTGTTGATCTTGGGGGTCTCGGCGCTCTTCCACAGCCTGCCCGTGCAGAAAAATTCCCTCGTCCTCGACATGCCCGTGCTCCTTCTCATCTCCGCCCTCGTCATCGGACTCGGGGTCTGGTTCAACGCCCTCAACTGGTGGGACGGACTCATCTTTCTCGTCATCTTTGCGGGATACATGTTCCTGCTCATCCGCGGCGCAGTCAAACAGCACAGGGAAGAGGGGGAAGCTCCCCCGCGGGAAGAGGCTCCGCCCAAGGGCAAAATCGGGACATGGATGCGGAAAATGGAGCAAAAAGTATGGTTCCTCATCCTGCTTGCCGTCGTGGGACTTGCAATGGTCGTCGGCGGGGGGACCCTGCTCGTCGACAACGCAAAGAAGATCGCGGAGTACTTCAACGTCTCCAACCGCATCATCGGGCTTACCGTCGTCGCGCTCGGGACGTCTCTTCCCGAACTCGTCACGTCCGTCGTCGCGGCGATCAAGGGGGAGACGGACATCGCCGTCGGCAACATCATCGGCAGCAATATCTTCAATATCCTGCTCGTTTTGGGCGTCAGCTCCCTCTTCTTCCCCCTTCCCTTCACGACGGCGGGGATGGCGAGCAACCTCATCGACGCCTGCGTCGCCTTCGGGGCGGCGGCGCTCCTCTTCGGGCTGTCCCTCATCAAGGGGCACAAGCTCGGCAAGATCGCGGGAGCCGTCATGGTCTCCTGTTTCCTCGGATACTATATTTATCTCTTTCTCGCTTGAGAGGTCGTCTTGAAATATCTTCGGAAAAGTCTCAACGCCTATAAAAAGGAAGCGATCCTCTCGCCCCTGTTCAAACTCTTCGAGGCATGTATGGAACTCGTCGTGCCTCTCGTCGTCGCGCACATCGTCGACGTCGGCATCGCACAGGCGGACAGGGGATATATCGTCCACGGGATCCTCGTCCTCGTCGCCTTCGGGGCGGCGGGGCTTCTGTTTGCGCTCACGGCGCAGTACTTTGCCGCCAAGGCGGCGGTGGGGACCTCGGCGGAGTTGAGAAGGGAGCTCTTTACGAAACTGCAGGCGCTCTCCTATGAGGATATCGACCTCATCGGCACGCCGCAGATGATCACTCTCATGACGAGCGACATCAATCAGGTGCAGGCGGGGGTCAACCATACGCTCCGTCTCCTTCTGCGCTCTCCCATCATCGTCTTTGGGGCGGCGGTCATGGCGTTCACGGTCGATGTCTATGCGGGACTCGTATTCGTCGCCCTCATTCCCGTCCTGACAGCCGCCATCGTCACCGTCATGGCGGTCTGTACCCCCCTCTACAGGAAGGTGCAGGAGAAGCTCGACGGCGTCAACCTCTCCGTCCGCGAAAACTTGCAGGGCGTGCGGGTGATCAGGGCATTCTGCCGAGAAAAAGAAGAACTTGCGGTGTTTAACGGGCGGAACGCTGACCTTCGCGCCGCACAGAAGAGGGCGGGAAGGATCTCCGCTGTCACGAATCCGATCACCTTCTGCCTCGTCAATCTCGCCGTCATCCTGCTCGTCTATGTCGGCGGTATCCGCATCAGCGTCGGCGCTCTCGAACAGGGGGACGTCATCGCGCTGTACTTCTACATCACGATCATTCTGACCGAGCTTGTCAAGCTCGCAAACTTCATCTATATCGTCGTGAAGGCGGTCTCTTCCATGCGCCGCATCGGGAAAGTCCTCGACCTTTCGGACGAACCGTCCCTTTTCCTTCCCCCCGAACGGGAAGAGGGGGAGACGGCGGTCTCCTTCGAGAACGTCACCTTCACCTACCGCGGCGGCGGGGCGCCCGCGCTCTGTGACATCGCCTTCTCCGTCAAGCGGGGAGAGACGGTGGGGATCCTCGGCGGAACGGGGTCGGGAAAGAGCACGCTCGTCAACCTCATTCCGCGATTTTATCGGACAGGGGTCGGAAAAGTCAGGGTCAACGGCGCAGATGTGGACGCCATTCCCAAGGATACATTGCGGAACGAAGTCGCCGTCGTGCCCCAAAAATCGCTCATCTTCCGCGGCACGATCCGCTCCAATCTCCTCTGGGGGAATGACGGCGCGACGGAAGAGGACCTTTTGGCGGCGGTCGGGATCGCACAGGCAGCCGACGTCGTCGAGGCGAAGGGGGGACTGGACGGCGAGATCGCACAGGAAGGCAAGAATTTGTCGGGCGGACAGCGGCAGAGGCTCTCCATTGCCCGCGCCCTCGTGCGCAAGCCGAAGATCCTCATCCTCGACGACAGCGCGTCTGCGCTCGACTATGCGACCGATCTCAAGCTCCGCACCGCCCTCAAGGGGCTGGACTGCACGACATTCATCGTCTCCCAGCGCACCGTTTCCGTCCGCCATGCGGACAAGATCGTCGTGCTCGAAGAGGGCAGGATCGCGGGGCTGGGGACCCATGAGGAACTCCTCAAAAATTGCGGGTTATATCGCGAGATCGACGCTTCCCAAGGGGGTGACGAGGCATGAAACGCTCGACCCTTGCAAAGATCCTGAAGCGTCTCAAACCGTATACGCCGTGGCTCCTTCTGACCGTCGTCGCGGCGATCCTCTCCGTCGCGGGGCAGATCCTCGCGCCCTACTTCATCGGCAAGGCGATCGACGGGCTTGTGTACACCGTCGACGGGGCGGGTAAGCGGGTCATGGACCTTCATGCTCTCTCCCGCGAATTCATCGTCATCGCCGTCTGCATCGCCGCAACGGTGATCGGGCAATTTGTGCTTTCCCTCTCCAACAATCGGGTCGCCTATCACGTCCTTGCATCCGTGCGGCGGGACGCTTTCGCCAAGATCGGGACCCTTCCGCTCCGCTACATCGACGACCGTGCCTACGGGGACGTCTCTTCCGTCATCCTCGCCGATGCGGAACAGTTCGCGGACGGACTTCTCCTCGGATTTACCCAGCTCTTTACGGGACTTGCGATGATCTTGGGCGTCCTCGCCGTCATGTTTGTCATGCGGTGGGAAGTCGCCCTCGTCGTGCTCCTCGTCACGCCGCTCTCCCTGCTCGCCGCGCGGTTCATCGCCTCGCGGACGTATAAGATGTTCAAGGCACAGGCGGACGCACGGGCGGAACAGACCGCCTTCGCCGATGAGATGATCGCGGGGCTGAAAGTCGTCAAGGCATATACCCGCGAGGACGAAAACGGGGAGATCTTCGGGGAACTCAACGAGAAACTTCGGAAGAAGTCTCTGTCCGCGATCTTCTTCTCCTCGACGACCAACCCCGTCACGCGCTTCGTCAATTCCGTCGTGTACGCCCTCGTCGCGCTCGTCGGAGCCATGCTCGCCATTGCAACGGTCGGCTCGGCGGCGCCCTTCACGGCGGGGAATTTGACGGCGTTTTTGTCCTATTCCAATCAATACACCAAGCCCTTCAACGAGATCTCCGAGGTCATCGCGGAATTCCAGAACGCCCTCGCATGCGCCGCACGGCTGTTCGCGCTCATCGAGGAACCCGAGGAGCCGTCGGACGAGGGGCTTCCTTCCCTCGAAAACGTCAAGGGAAACGTCAAAGCGGAGGGGATCTCCTTCTCCTATTCGCCCGAACATCCCCTCATCGAGAACATGGACTTTACGGCGGAGACGGGGAAAAGGATCGCCATCGTCGGTCCCACGGGCTGCGGCAAGACGACGCTCATCAACCTGCTCATGCGTTTCTACGACGTGAAGGGGGGAGCGATCTATGTGGACGGAACGGACATCCGCACCGTCACGCGGCGGTCACTGCGGGAAAATTTCGGCATGGTATTGCAGGAGACATGGCTGCAGACGGCGACGGTCAGGGAAAATCTCTGCATGGGGTCGGATTGTACGGAACAGGAGATGATCAACGCCGCCATTGCCGCCCACGCGCACGGCTTCATTCTGCGCCTTCCCAAGGGATATGACACGGTCCTCGGCGAGGACGGTCTCTCCGAGGGGCAGAAACAGCTCCTCTGCATCGCGCGGGTCATGCTCTGCCGCCCGCCCATGCTCATTTTGGACGAGGCGACGAGCAACATCGACACCCGCACGGAGAAGTCCGTGCAGGACGCGTTTGCGAAATTGATGGAAGGAAGGACGAGCTTTGTCGTCGCGCACAGGCTTTCGACGGTCAAGAACGCCGATCTCATTCTCGTGATGAAGGCGGGGGAGATCGTCGAGCGCGGCACGCACGCCGAACTCATGCAGCGGAGAGGGTTCTATTATGAACTCTATTCCGCCCAATTCGCAGGAGACTTGCGCGGGACGGAATGATGTAGGATGTCCCCCCGACACCACCCGCTGCGCGAGAGCCTACCCCTTTGGGGGGTTCTTTTACCCTCTCCATGGGAGGGTGGAGCGGCGCAATTCTGCTCAACAGCCCAGTGGGCTGTGAGCTGCGCCGCGACAGGAGCGCTGGCAGGCGCAGACCGCCCGCACGTTCTTTATGACGTCGAAGGGCGGCACGAGCGGCATAGCCGCGAAGTACGGGGTTGCGGCGGTCCCTGCCGCCGCAACTTAACCCCTTTGGCTCACTACGTTCGCCACTTCCCCTACAGGGGCAGCAAGAGCAAACCCTCTCCATGGGAGAGGGGTAGGGGAGTGGGTCACCGCATTCCCTCGTCGCCCCTCTTAGGGGAGATGTCACGAAGTGACAGAGGGGTTTAACCCCTTTCCCCTCGCAAGCTCGGGCACTGTCTCGGACGGGTAGAGACCCGTCCTCGGTCACCGTTCGCGCGGGAGAATGCGCTCACTCACCGCAAAACGCAGCGCACAGCACACCGTGCTGATGCGCAAGAATTGCGTTTTGCGACCCTAAAAGGGGCAGCGAGAGCGCCCGCGCTTCCCCGTACGTCACGTTAGAGAATAAGGAACAGCCATATGAAAACAAAATTCAGGAAACTCAGCGATAAGGCGGTGTACTTCGGGCAGATCGTCGGCGTGGGGGCGATCACGGGGCTGTTCGTCGGCATCGTCGTCACCCTCTTCAACATCGTCTTTGAGGATACGGAAGAATTTTCCGCGGAGTACTATCTCTTTTTCCGCGACAACCCCGCCTTTCTCCCGCTCCTCTTTCTCGCCCTCTTCCTCGGCGGGATCGTCATCGGCGGCGTGCTGAAAGTGCTCCCCGTGCTCCGCGGCACCGGCTTTTCACAGGTCGAAGGCGCCGTGCGGGGGATCTACCGCTTTAAGTGGTACCAAGCGCTCGTCGGCATGTTCGCATCGGCGCTGTTTTTGGTCTTTATGGGACTCTCGGGCGGGTCGGAAGGACCCAGCCTCTTCATCGGCGGCGCCTGCGGGGACATGACGGACGGGGTGCTTTTCCGCAAGACGGACCGCCGTTACGCCATCACGAGCGGGGCATCGGCGGGGCTTGCCGTCGCGCTCAACGCGCCGCTGACGGGCATCATCTTCGCCTATGAGGAAGCGCATAAAAAATTCACGCCCGAGGTATTCGTCTGTTCCTTCTCCTCGGTCGCGATCGCCGTTGCCGTGCGCAATCTTCTTCTCTACTGGATGGGATTCGGGATCGGACCCTTCCTCGCGGGATTTGTCTTTCCCGAGAAAGTGGAACTTCTCTTCTGCGCCTTTGCGCTCCTTGCGGCGCTTGCCGTCTCCCTCGCGGCGGCGTGTTTCTACCACATCTTTGCGAGAATGTACCGTCTGTTCGCGAAGATCTCCTTCTGGAAGGGGACGGGGCGGTACATCATCCCGTTTTTGCTTGCAGGCGGACTCGGCATTCTGACGGTCTATGCGATGGGGAGCGGCAGGGAACTCATCTTCGGGATCGTGTCCGATGAACTCACCCTCTTCGGCATGCCGCTCTGGGCAGTTCTTCTGATCCTCTTTGCCGCACGCTTCCTCGCGACCGTCGTCAACACGGGCATGCGGCTGCCCGCCTGCGCGTCCGTGCCCTTCTTCGCGATGGGGGCGATCTTGGGGAAACTTCTCTCCCTGCTCTTTGTGAAGATGGGCATGGATCCCGCTCTTTCGGACCTGCTCGTCGCCCTCTCGATGGTGACCTTCTTCATGACGGTCGTCCGTGCGCCGATCACGGGGATCCTCATGACGGTGGAACTTACCGGGCAGTTCGCCTTTTTGCTGCCCGCCGTCATCTGCGCGGCGGTCTCCTACTTCATCGGCGCAGCCTTCCACACCGAACCCATCTATGAATTCATGCTCGATACGATGGTCGAGGAAGTCCCGCCCGCGCCGCAAGAAAAAACTCCCGCCGAAGCGGGAGAAGTCCGTGCGGAATAGGTACGGTCAGGCTTTCAGTTCAGCTTTGATGTCTCGATCGAGACGATCTTCGAGATCCTGTTGTGCACGACCCAGCGGTATTGCTTGCTCATCGATTCGAAGAGCACATACAGCTTGCCGCCCTTCAGACAGATCTCCTCGCTCATGCAGGGCATCGTGAGATCGGCGTCCCTGTCCGTAAACAGATAGAGGGGCACATCCGTCCCGTCCACTTGGATCGTTCCGTCCGCCTCGCCGCCGAGGCGGTTTTCGTATTTTTTGAGGCGGGAAGCGGGCAGTCCGTACGAGCAGGACAGATAGATCCCGCTCTCATCGATGGCGATGCCCTGTACTTCGTCACACACCGAGAGCGCTTTTGCAGGTACCATGTCTGCGACCCCGCCCGTGCGTGTTTCGTCGAGGATGAAGCCGTACACGAGGGCATGGTTGGTCTTTCCGCCGACGTCCATGTGATGGGAAGGGAGCGTTTCATAGTTCCCCGCACGGTAGAATTCGCCCGCGTAGAGAATGCCGTCATAGAGATAGCAGAAGGCATTTCCGTCCAGTCCCGTCTTGAAGAAGTCGTCGATCTCCACCTTGGCGCCGTTGTTTGCACCGAGAATTTTTTCGAGGGAGATGCGGATGATCTTCTCCCCGCTCGCGATGTACATGAAATTCTCCGAGCAGGTCACGCCGCCGAAATGGGTCTTGATGTCCTTGCCGTTTTCGGTGAAAGTGACGTAGCGCTCCACCTGCTTGACGTCGCTCGCGACAGAGTCCTCGGGAATGAGATAGACGCGGGAAGGCTCCCCCTTGATGTAGCCGCTCATGGCGAACGCGTACGGTCCGCCGTCGGGCAGGACACAGAGTCCCTGCGGCGAAAGTCCGCTGTCAAGCCCGGGAATCCGCGCTTCCTGTACCGCGACGGCGTTAAAGTCGGGATAGATGAACCCGAACCACCACACGCCGAGAAAGACCGCTGCCGCCGTGAGGACGCCGACGAGCGTCCAGAGGATCGCCGTGACGGCACGAGACTGTTTCTTCATACCTTTCTCCTTTTTTCCTTTTATAGAATGATTATAAGCCGAAAAAGTTCTTTTGTCAAGATGAATAATTCGCCCGCTTCCCGCCCAAACTGCTTGCGAAGAGGAGGAGAACATGGATTTCACCCAAACGCAGACGTATTTCAACCTCGCAAGAGGGTTTGCGGGAGAATGTCAGGCAGGCATGCGGTATCAACTTACCGCAAGGGCAGCGATGCAGCAGGGCTACAAGGTCCTCGCGGATACGATCCGCACGATCGCAAAGAACGAGACCAATCACGCAAAGGTCTTTTTCGAGACCATTTTGGAAGAGGCGGGAAGCATAGACGACATCCACATCGACGCAAGCTTTCCCTTCCATGCGGGCGAACTCGCGGATAACTTGCGCTTTGCGGCGATCGACGAGCAGGACGAGGCGGAAAATCTCTACCCCGAATTTGCAAGGATCGCAAGAGAAGAGGGGTTTGAGCAAATCGCGCTCAAATTCGAAAAGACGGCGATGGTCGAAGGCAATCACAGGATCATCTTCAACTATCTCTATGAGGCGTTCAAGGACGGCTCCCTCTACAAAGCCGAAAAGCCCATGCTCTGGATCTGCGGCGAATGCGGCTACATGCACACCGCAAACGAGGCGTGGAACATCTGCCCCTTGTGCGGAGCGTCGCAGGGGGAAGCCGAGCTTCATCTCCCCTTCAAAAAGGAGAATCTATGAAAAAGAACAAGACGCAGAATGCCAAGAACGCGCAAAAGACCGAAAATGCGCAGAACAGCACGAAGAACTCGAAGAGCGGTTCGTGCGGCAGAGGGAGCAAGGACTGCTCTTGATGGGGAAGTCCTCTCTCAAGAGAGGCGCCGACATGCGCACGCGCGACCCGCTCGGAAGTTATACGGGAGTTCCCGAAAACGAGCATGACCGTCCCGTGCAGGATGCGGACGACCTCTGAACACAGAAGCGGAGAGAGATCTCCGCTTCGAATTTTTTCGCGCGATTTCTTTTGCTTCGCAAAATAAATACGCGCGAGGGGTTAGTACTGTGCATTCCTTCTGCCTCATTGCCGCGCTTTCCGCCCTTCGGACGGGCATTAAGCCTACGGTAGTGTGGCAAATGGGGTCGCCCACGGCGGAAGTGAATTCCGCCTATGGCAAGTGATTGAGGAATGCTCCCCCCCCACCACCCGCTGCGCGGGAGCCTCCCCCCCGAAGGGGTAGGCTTTACCCAGACCTGACCCCCTACGGGGGGAAGGTGGCACGGCGCAGCCGTGACGAATGGGGGGGATAACGCCATTCCGCATTGTCTCGCTGCCCCTCATAGGGGAAGTGGCGAACGCAGTGAGCCAAAGGGGTTTTGAAACCCCTTTCCCCTCGCAAGCTCGGGGACATCCCCTACAGGGGCAGCGAGTGGGTTCCCTCTCCCGTCACCCCCCCGACCATGGCGCTCAATTTTATGCATATTTCCTAACATTTATAAATTTCGCGCGGGCGAGGTGAAAATTTCTCACAAAACACGTTCATTTCCTCTATTCCATAAGTCAAACTTATGCAAAATCAAAATTCTATCAATAAAATTGATGATTATATAATAAAAATCGGGTCCAAAACGCTTGACACATGGGGGGGGGAGAAGTGATAGAATGAAATAAAATTCTTTTATTCGATTTTCTTCGCATATTTATGCGGAAAAAAATAAAGTAGGAGAGATAAAGATGAAAAGGTTCAAAACATTTTTACTTTTCCTCTGCTGTGCGGCGTTCTGTGTGACGTCGGCGCTCTTCGCGGTCGCCTGTAACGACTCCGAGAAGAACGACGACAACACCACCACAGAGGCGTATACCGTCACTCTTGATTATAATAAGGATCAAGGCACCGTGACCCTTTCGCCCGCGGCTAACAGCGACGGAAAGTACGCAAAGGACACCAATGTCACCGTCACCGTCACGGCAAAGACCGATTTCGAAGTCAATGAGGTCAAAGTCGGCGACACCAAGGTCGATCTGGTCGAGAACAAGTACACCTTCAAAGTCACGTCCGACGTCACCGTCACCGCGACCTTCAAGGATGCTACGCCTACACCCCCGCCCGCGGCAAAGTCGTACACCGTGACGCTTTCGTATGAAGCATTGCAGGGCACCGTGAAGCTTTCCCCCGCGGCAGACAGCGAAGGAAAGTATGCAGAGGGGACGGACGTCACCGTCGAAGTGACTCCCAAGACGAACTATGCAGTCGACGAAGTCAAGGTCGGCGACACGAAACTTGACCCCGTCAGCGGAAAATACACCTTCAAAGTCACCGCGGACGTCACCGTCACCGTGACCTTCAAGACAACGTCGACACAGTTGCCCGACGTCGGTGTTACTTTTGCAGAAAGCTGGCAGGGAACGTGGAAGTCGCAAGATAACGCATACACCCTTGTCGTTGGCACAAACACAATGTCCCTCAACGATACTGCAGTGACAGCCGTAACAGGCGGTACCGAAGGTGAACCCTATGCCTTCAGCGTCGGCGGGAAGTCGTACACGCTTGAAGTCAGCAACCCCACCTTCTCCGCAAGCAGCCTTTTGACCCTCAAGGAGGGGACGAAGAGTGTTTACCTTGCGCACAGCTTTACTTCTACCATTGAAGAAAAATACGTCGCGCATTGGTATGCGACGAACAGCGATGTTGAAATGGAAGTCACCGCTTCCGAAATCACCTATGATGGCGTCAAGGCGACATTTGTTGTCGACGCAGGGCACTTCGAATCGTTTGGTACGGGTTCGTTTGTGACACCCGTCAACGCGCATGTCTATCTTTTCCTTGTTGGAACGGAAATCCATGTGCTCTACTGGTCCGATCCCTATGTCACGGTTGACGACACCGATTTTTCGCAGAATGAATCAAGCTATGTCGCACCAGAGGAAGCGCTCGGAGAATACGACGGCTTGACGAACGCGGGAGAAACTTTCTCCATTGCTCATACCGATAACGGCGACGTCGTCAAGTACAATAACACAGTCGTGATCGTTGACGCAACGGGCGCCTTCAAACTCAACGGCAAAGATTACAGTTTCACCTCAAAGAACAACATTCTTACGCTTTTCACGGTTGAATATGACCCCGATACGGAACTCGTTTCAGGTCAGACATCCGCCCAATTCGTGAAGAAAGACGTCGAGGAACTTACGGTCGTCGATCAAGATCTCCTTAGCACGTCGTGGGTCTGCGCAGATTCCGCAGAACTTACCGTTTCTCCCGAAGGCAAGATCTCCATTGGCGGCCCTGTCGGCAAGATCGTCTACAAAGAAGAACACAACGATGAGGGAAAAGTATCCTATTCCTACACCGTTGTTGTCGGGAAGAAAGTCTACGATGTGTTCAAAGATACCGAAACAACCCTCTACGTTGAGGACTATGACGGCTTCTCTCATGTCTATGGCAATGGCAAGATCGATGCGTCCTACAACGGTACGTACCGTAAGAATGCTTCGGGCACCGTCGGCAGCGTGATCTCGATCGCGAACAATACGTTCACCTTCGACGGAAAAGTTTATCCGCTCATCAGCGCAGGCGTCGGCGGCGGCTATAACTTTACTGTGACAGACACGAGCGGCGCTTCCACGACGTACACCATTTCCCTTCTCTTTGGGTTTGAGAACTACCTGCTCAGCTTAAGCTATACGCAGTACAATTCCGAGACGGCTGTCGACGAACTTACAACTGTCTACTATTTGAAAGACGCGAAGGAATTTCCTTCCGTCACGATGCCCGCCGATATGGTCGGTGCATGGGGCGGCGGCGCTTCTCTCGTTGATGTTTACGAGACGACGGTATTTATCGGGCAATATAAGGGACAAGTGTTTGCCGACAAGACAGACAGCGAGGTCACCTCGTTCTTCGTTTATGCGAACGGCGATCTCTATCAGGTCCTCTATGAAAACGGACAGTTGACGCTCCGCAATTACGGTAGCGACGATGCGGGTACCGTCTACACGACCAAGACTGCACACCCCGACACGGCGATCCTTGGCGACAAGTACAAGGGTACGTGGGTGGACGATAAAGGCAACAAGATCGTCGTCGACGATCGCGGATATCTCTTCTACAACGGAGACAGCGCGATCCTGACCGAAACGAACAGGGAAGATTATTATACCGTTGAAATCGGTCTCATTGCTTGGGAACTCGAGTATCTCGAGGACGGCAGACTCCATTGGTTCAACTCCGTGTTTGACAATCATCTGTATTTCACGAAGCTGAATGAGGTCCATATGCAGATCCTGCAATGGTACACTGCAAACACCCTCACTAAGGAAGTCAAAGAGGGCAGCACTGTCGTCGTCAAAGGTCTCTTTAGCGGCTGCACGAAGGGCTGGAACGGATTTGTTGTCGATATCAACGTCAACAACGCATGGTATCGTCTCCGCATGGATCCCGCTGCATTCGGTCTCAACTCCGCAAACCAAGACACGAACACTTGGGCGGTAGACAAAGATGCGATGTACAATCAGCTCGTTATCACGAACACGTGGGACGAGGCAAAGTATCTCAAGCTCTATGAGAACGGCGGTAAGGCATGGGTCGTCACCGAAGCTACGCTCCTCAACAACAAGCTCACCTATGTTGTCAAGACTTATGCGGGGACGGACTCTGACCTTGAAACGGTCATCACGACGACCACATTCGAACTTACGAGCACATCGCCTGTCAAGTCTCTCAATGTCGCTTACTATTTCGACAATGACGGCAATACGGTTGCCCTTGAAGAGGCATATGCAGACGAGACGGTCCGCCATGCGGTCACCGTCACCTGCTCCGAGGGAAGCTATGAGCTTACTCCCAATGCTGTTTATGAAAAGTATTACGAAGAGGGGACGACGCTTGTGCTCGTCGTCACCGCTCCCGAAGGCAAGGTCATCGACCAAGTCACCGTAAACGGCACTCCCGTACAGGGCAGCGGCAACATCTTTAAGATCACCGTCGAAGAAGACAGCGAGATCGCCGTCACTTTCAAGACGGCGGGAGCGGCAAGCGGCATCTTCTCCGCAGCCCAACAAGGGACATATTCGGATACGCTCGGTGCGGGTTACGATGATACAGTCACTGTTTCTGCCGACAAGATCGTTACGACCGGTTCGACGCTCGGTGACCACACCTTTACCGGAATCACGGATAAGGGAGAGGGCACATATGAAATCACGGACGGTACTGTGACGTATGAAGTAACTTTCCAAGCAGATGGGTCGATTTTGATTAACGACAATGTCAACTGGACGTTCAGTGATGTAATGCTGAATAAGGCGTAAAGAGCGATCAAATTGAGCAAGCGTCCTTTTATCCGTAGGACCTTGTAAATATCCTAATTCTTTTTATGGAGCAAAGGGCACGGCATCGCCGTGTCCTTTGTTGTTTGGTGGGAGACCTTACCCCCAACGGGGGGAAGGTGGCACGGCGTAGCCGTGACGAATGGGGGGGATATGGTGGGCATTATCCCCCCCCACCACCGCCTACGGCGGAGCCTCCCCCCCGAAGGGGTAGGCTCTGATACCCTCTCCGTGGGAGAGCTTCCGCTCTTACCCTCTCCGTGGGAGGGTGGAGCGGTGCAATTCTGCTCAACAGCCCAGTGGGCTGTGAGCTGCGCCGCGACAGGAGCGCTGGCGGGCGCGACGGGCTTTGCGG
>CANQUD010000006.1 GCA_947626935.1 uncultured Clostridia bacterium
CCGCAAAGCCCGTCGCGCCTGCCAGCGCTCCTGTCGCGGCGCAGCTCACAGCCCACTGGGCTGTTGAGCAGAATTGCACCGCTCCACCCTCCCATGGAGGGGGGAGTCCTTGCTGCCCCTGTAGGGGAAGTCCCCGAGCTTGCGAGGGGAAAGGGGTTAAACCCCTCTGTCTCGGCTACGCCTCGACATCTCCCCTATGAGGGGCGACGAGAGGAATGCGGTGACCCACACCCTGTCGCGGCGCAGCTCACAGCCCACTGAGCTGTTGAGCAGAATTGCACCGCTCCACCCTCCCATGGAGGGGGTAGGCGAAGGTCAGAGGCGGACGACGTGGGTGGAGACCGTTTCGCGCTTGACTGCCTTGGAATAGCAGTCCAAAACGGCGTCTATGCGGGCTTCTGTCACCGAGGGTACCAAAATTTTTGCTCTGTCGGAAAGTTCGGGCAAATTCATCAGACTCTCGTTGACCGTCACGATGTTCCCCTTCGGCACATTCGCAAGTCCGTGATCGGACAAAAATGTCACATCGCCGCAGATGCCGCGGATCTCTTTTTTACAACTTTCGCTGTACATATCCACGAGGACGACCGAGAAATCGTTCCCGAAGGCTTCCTTTCCCGCCGCCATGACCTTTTCAAAGTCCTGTAACACCTGAAAGAACAGTTCATCGTGGATGCGGGAACCGACTGCGAGCAGCGGAACAAAGTTTTCCGCCGCGATCTTACGGAAAGTCTCCTCTTCCGTCCCCGCACAGATGATGGCGTCCGCCCTGTCGATCCGCACCGCCTCGAGATAGGTCCGTATCACGAGATTGAGACCGATCTTCTCGAGTCCCTTGCCGAGCATGCGGACGAACTGGAAGCTCTCCGCCTGCTGCAGGACCGTCTCGTGCTTGTCGGCGAGCAAAATGACGTTGTCGCTCTTGCCCCGTGCGAAACACTGGGCGAACCGAGACGGATGATAGTCTAAAATGTTGATCGTATGCAGGACCTTTTGCAGCGTCTCTTTGCTGCATTTGTCGGTAATTCCGTTCAGAATGAAAGAGACGGTCGTGACCGAGACGCCTGCTTTTTCGGCGACACGGCGGATCGTCACTTTCCGCTCTTTTTCCGTTTCGTTCTCTGCTTCTTTTGTGACTCTCTCTATGAGTTCTTCTCTTTTTCCTGCTTTTTCTTCCATGAAATGCCTTCCTTCCGCCGCCCGCCTCGCGGCGGGCGGCTTTCAGGGGGGATAGTATCTTCCCGCAACCGCGGGAAAGGGGTAAACTTACTTCGTGTCCTTGATGATGCCGACGAATTCGTCGAGGGACGCCTGAAGCGCCGCGTCGTCGCTCTTGAGCGAGCCGTTCCAGATCGAGGTCCCCATGCTTTTTGCGGCTTCCCAGTATCTTGAGATCTCGGGAATGCTCGGGACTGCCACGGAGAGGTCAAGCTGTGCCCGTATCACCTTGAAGAATGGATCGTCCTTGACCGCCGTGTTCTGCTGTGCCGCGAGGTTGGAAGGATAGTAGCCGCGGTCTTCGGCATAGCGGAGCTGGTTCTTCTCGCTCGTGATGTATGCGGCGAGACGGATCGCCGTCCCCTTGTGCTTCGACATGTTATTGACGACATACTGCTTGCTGTTGGAGAATCCGATCAGGGGCTTCTGTTCGCCGTCGATCGTGATGGACGGAAGGGTGCGATATTTGATATTGGGGGCGTTTTTGAAGGTGTCCTGCATTTCCCATGCGCCCGAAATGCACGCGCCCAAACGGTTGTTGAGAACGGCTGTCGCAAGATTTTTCGCGTCGTCCGACTTGAATATTCCGCCGCTCTGACGGAAGTTTTTCGCCGCATATTGCATGAATTTCAGCCCGTTTGCGTTGTTCCAGTTGCAGGCGTTGACGTCGTCGCCGTTTTTGCCGAAGAGGGTGCAGCCGACCGCGGCAAAGCCCATGTTGAGGTAGAACCCGTCGCCGATGTTGAAGCCGAACGCCGTCGCTTTCTCCTTGCTCCCGGGGATGTTCCCCATCGGGGCGGCGAGCATGTCGTCGACGCTCCCGAGAATGCTGTCCTCGATGCTCTCGGGGAAAATATTCGTTGTGTAGTACTCGATGTAGGTGTCCATCGTCAGCGGGAAGCCGTACAGCTTTCCGTCATAAGTCGCCTGTTGGACAGTCTTGGGGTCGTTGTTCGTGCGGATATCCGTCGCGAAGGTCGCCGCGGTGCCGTCTCTGATCTCGCCGAGGAGACCCGACTTCGCCATAATGCCGATCTGGTCATGCGGAATGAGAATGACGTCCGCCGCCTTTTCGGGGTCCTTGGAGACGACGCTCTGCGCGTCCCATGCGTCTTGGATCTCAACGCGGATGGTCTCTTTGACGTCGGGGTTGGCGGTTTTGAACTCCTCTACGATCTGTTTTAAGAGGGTCTGGTCCTCTGCGCCGCCCCAAACGACGACTTCGCCCGCGTCCTGCGATCCCTCGTTCGGACCCTTGTTGGATTCGTCGGGACCGTCCGTGTTGCCGCTGTTGCAGGCGGCAAAGCCGAATACCATGCACGCGGACAGGGCAAATGTTGCGATTTTTGTAAATGTTTTCATGGTTTCTCCTTGATTGAGAATTGATTGCCCCCTTTGAAGGGGCTTCCCTTGGCGCCCCCTTGAGGGGGAGCTGCCGAGGCTGCTCTTGCCGAGGCTGAGGGGGTGTCCCGTTTTGGAATGACACCCCTTCCGCCCCTTCGGGGCACCCTCGCACGCGGGTAGAGCCCCGCGTTTGGTCGGCATTTGCCCACGCATATGGGCAAATGCTATAAGAATTTTGCGCCAAAGATTATCAATCTTTGGCAGAATGCAAAATTCTTCCCTCAAGGGGTGGGCAAGAGAGCTGCGGTGACCCACTCCCCTACCCCTCTCCCATGGAGAGGGTATCCCTCGCTGCCCCTGTAGGGGAAGTCCCCGAGCTTGCGAGGGGAAAGGGGTTAAGTTGCGGCGGCAGGGACCGCCGCAAAGCCCGTCGCGCCTGCCAGCGCTCCTGTCGTGGCGCAGCTCACAGCCCACTGGGCTGTTGAGCAGAATTGCGCCACTCCACCCTCTGTCACTCGCGTTGCTCGTGACATCTCCCCTATGAGGGGCGACAAGTGGAATAAGGTGACCCACTCCCCTACCCCTCTCCCATGGAGAGGGTAAGAAGGGCGCCCTGCCCGTTCATGCTGAACGTACGTGAAGCATCCCATTAAACCTACGGGGTTCCGCCCGTTTGCTGGGATTCATCGCTTCGCTCTGAATGAACGGCTGCGGTGACCCACTCCCCTACCTTTGGGCGGCAGGGACCGCCGCAAAGCCCGTCGCGCCTGCCAGCGCTCCTGTCGCGGCGCAGCTCACAGCCCACTGGGCTGTTGAGCAGAATTGCGCCGCTCCACCCTCCCATGGAGAGGGTGGGTGGAAATTGTTCCCCCTTTTTCCAAAGGTGCCCCACCCCCATAAGGGGATGGGGCGTAATGGGGGGAAATATGGAGGATCAGGTGATTGCTTCGATGTGTGCCTTCAGGTTGCTCCAACGATTCGCCGCTTGGTAAGCAGAAACACTTGCTTCGGGAACATAGATCGTGCCCTTGAAGGAGCTTGCCGTGCCGAACACACTCGTGCCGCCGAGCGTGGGCGCCTTGGTCGCCTTCACGGTGATCGATCCGTCTGCCGAGATGAGCTTGGTGCAGCTGCGGAATGTGAAGTTGCCGATGCTCGTGCAGTTTTCGCCGATCACGACGGTTTCAAGTTTGGAGTCGCTATAGAACCCGTATTGTCCGATCGTCTTGACTGCATTGAGCGTGACGGAAGTCAAGCTTGTGCAGGAGCTGAATGCGTACTGACCAAGCGTTTCAACCTTCTCGAGCGTAAGCGTCTCAAATCCACAGCCGTAGAAGCCGCGGTCGCCGACAGTGACAAGATCGGGCGATGTCATGCTCTTAAGGTTTGTCTTGTTGTAGAACGCATACGACTTGACTTCGGTGACACCTGTAAGGTCGGCAGTCGTCCCTGTACCGATGTAGAGGTAGCAGACCTTTCCTTCGATGTCGAGGAGCATGTCATTCTTGATCTGGAATGCCGTGTGCCCCTCCGCGACCTTGATGGAGTAACCCGTGAAGTCGGAAGGAATGCTCGAGTACGATGTACCGAAGAGCAGGTAGGCGTTCGGGATCGACTTGACGGCGAGCGGGATCTCGATGTTCTTCTTGTCGCCGCCGTAAGCCTTCAGAGAGCCGTCCGCATTGATGACCCAAGGATTCCACTTGGCGTAGAGGACGGTATCCGCTGCGATCTCGGTCTCCTCGAAGTTGAACTCCGTGCCCCAGTCGTTGTCCTCGGCGCCGTTCTTCGTCCACCAGCCCTCAAAGACCCAGTTCGTACGGGTAGGATCGGTGGGCTTTTTGGCGTGACGGTCTGCGTCGGTCGGCATGATGGTCTGCCCTGCGATCTCCTTTGCGCCGCTGTAGCCGAGGTCGAACGTCACGGCATAGCCCTTGTTCCACTTCGCATACAGCTTGACGTTTGCGGTGATGGGATCGTCGAAGGAGAACTCCGTGCCCCAGTCGTCATTCGAGCCGTCCTTGGTGAACCAGCCGACGAACTCGGAGCCGAGAAGGTAAGGATCCTCGGGCTTTTCGACTTTCTCTCCGCCTCTGACGGGGATCCAGTCGACATCGGAGCCGCCCTTTGAATCGAACTCGACATAGTAGCCGTCCGACCACTTTGCCCAAAGTTCGACGTCTTCCGTGAGCTTCGCGCTGAAGTTGAAGCGGGCGGAGAGAGCCGCGTCGGCGTACCAGCCTTCGAACACGTGTCCCTTCCACTTTTCGGGGATCGGGGATGCGAGCTTCTCGTTCCAGTAAGCGTTGACTTCGGGAGCTTGCGGCACGCCGTCGCCCTTGCCCATGTGCATGGTCAGGTTGACCGTAATGGGTCTATAAGCATCCGTGCTTCCGCTGCTGCCGTTGTACCAGTTCCAGCCCGTCAGGCTCGTCGCCTTATAGGCAGAGAGTGCGCTGTTGGGAACATAGACGAGGAAGGTCTTCTTCGCGTTGTCGCCGCCGAGCGGGTGGGTATTGTTGCTGCCGCCGCCCGTAAGTGTCGGGGGCTTGATCGCATAGACGGTGATCGTCTTGATGCTCTTCGCGTTGCCCGCGCTGTAGAATGCCGCGCTGCCGATCGTCGTGACGTTGGGTCCGATGACGATGTCGGTGATCTTCGTGCAGCCCTTGAAGGCATTCGCCGCAACGGTCGTCGCATTCATGAGTACGACCTTCTTGAGCGTCGTGATGTTGTTGAAGGCTGCCGTGACGGAGCCGTGGGTGTTCCAGACAACTTCCGTAAGCCCCGTGCCGCTGAAGGCATTTGCGCCGAGCGTTTCGAAATCTTCGAAAGGCTTGAAGGACGTGATGCCCGTGCAGTTCTCAAAGGCGCTCGTGCCGATCTTCGCAAGTTCCGCGGAGAATACCGGCATTTGCTTGGTAGCGTCGGTCAGTTTGCCGTAGAAGGCATAGTCTCCGATCGTCGTGACGGTGTTCCATTCGAGGTTCTCCGCCCCGCCGAGGTAGAAGTAGAGCACGGTGCCGTCGGCGTTGAGGAGTGCGTTGTTGACGATCTTGAAGTACTTGTTGAGAGGAGAGACCTTGAGTCCGACTGCGTTCTTGAGGTTGGCAGCCGTGTCGTAGATGTCGAGGATGCTCGTGATCCCCTTGACGTTTGCGGGGATTTCGATCTCGACGTCGGTCGGTCCCAAGTACTTCGTCAGCTTGCCCGTTTCGTCGACCTGCCAGAAGTTCTCGAGCCACCTTGCGTAGAGCGTCGTGCTCTCATGGATCTCCGTGCCGAAGTCGAACTTGCTGCCCCAGTTGCCGTCCTCTTTGCCGTTCTTCTCGTACCAGCCGAGGAAGAGGTATCCCGTCTTGGTGGGATCTGCCGCGGGACGGACTGCCTTGCTGCCCTCGCCGAGGGTCTGAACGGGAACATCGCTTCCGCCGTCCGTCTCAAAGGTGACGGTCAAGCCGTCCTTCCACTTTGCATAGACGGTGGTGTCCTGCGTGACGCCGACGGTGAAGTCGAACACTTCCGTGCAGTCCTCATCCTTGTACCATCCGTCGAAGAGGTGACCCGTCCATGCGGGATCGACGCCGGGCTTTGCGGCGGTCTTGCCGGGATAGAGTTGCTGTTCGTCGACCTTGCTTGCCCCTTCGCCCGTCGAGAAGGTCACCTTGACGCCCTTCGTCCACTTTGCGTAGACGGTCGTCTCCTCGGTGATGACTTCCTTGTCGAAGTCGAATACGGTCTCGCAGCCTTCGTCCTTGTACCAGCCGTCAAAGTAGTAATCTTTGAGGGTGGGATCGGTCGCGGGCTTCGTCGCGTTGGTGTTGGGACGGACGTTCTGCGCAGCTACCTTGCTGCCGTCGCCCGTCGAGAAGTTGACGTTGACGCCCTGCGTCCACTTCGCGTAGACGGTCGTCTCTTCGGAGACCGCCGACTTGAAGTCGAACTCGGTGCCCCACTCGTTGTCGTCGGTGCCGTTCTTCGTGTACCAGCCGTCGAAGAAGTACCCCGTCTTGGTGGGATCGGATGCGGGCTTTGTCGCGGTCGTGCCGGGACGGATGCTCTGATCCTTGATCGCCGTGCTCGTGCCGCCGTTGAGTTCGAACTTGACGTTGACGTTCTGCGTCCACTTCGCATAGATCGTGGTGTCCGCCGTGATCGCCGTGCCGAAGTCGAAGGCTTCCTTCGCAAATTCTTCGCCCGTCTTGAGATACCAGCCGTCAAAGGAGTAACCCGTCTTGGTGGGATTTGTCGCGGGCTTTGTCGCGGTCTTGCCGGGATAGACGGTCTGCGCCGCGGTAGTCGAGCCGCCGTCGGTATCGAAGGTGACGGTCAGGTTCTTCGTCCACTTTGCAAAGATCTCGAGATCCTTGTCAAGTTCCGTCGCGAAGTCGAAGGCTTCTTCCTCGAATTCGCCCGCTTCCGTCTTGAGATACCAGCCCTCGAAGGTGTAACCCGTCTTGGTGGGAGTTCTCGTGGGTTTCGTTGCGGTGCCGCCGGGACGTACGTTCTGATTGGTGATGCCTGTGGTCGAGCCGCCGTCGGTATTGAAGGTGACGTTCAAGCCCTTCGTCCACTTTGCGTAGACGGTGGTCTCTTTCGTGACCGTCTCCTTGGTGAAGTCGTACTCCGTCTCGAATTTGTCGGTCGTGTACCAGCCGTCGAAGAAGTACCCCGTCTTGGTGGGATTGGTCGGTCTCGTCGCCTTGCCGTCCTTGAGGACGACCTGATCGGCGACGCTCGGTCCGTCTTCGCCCGTGTTGAAGTGGAAGGCAAAGCCGTCTCCCCACTTCGCCCAGAGTTCGACGTCGCCCTTGAGCGGGGACCTGAAGTTGAACTCGGTCTCGAGCGTCTCATCCGTGTACCAGCCGACGAGCGTCTTGCCGTTCCATGCGGGGACGGTCGGCTTGGTGAGCGCCGTGTTGAGGTACCCCGTGACGGAAGGAGCTTCGACCTCGCCCTCTGCTTCGCCCATATGGAGCGTGACATCGACGGTGAAGGCGACATACTGGGAAGTTTTGTACCAGTTCCAACCTGTCAGAGAAGTGGATGTGTAAGCGGACCAGGAGTTCTTGTAGACATGGACCGTGAAGTGCGGTTTCCATGTGCCGTACGATTTGTCGCCGCCGAGCGGGTGGGTGTTGCTGCTGCCGCCGCCCGTAAGCGTGGGAGGCGTCGTGGCGTACATGTTGATGTCCTTGATGGTATCTGCCTGACCTGCATCCCAGAAGGCGCTTTGACCGATGGTCTTCATGTTTGCGCCGAGGGTGATCGTCGCGATCTTGTTGCAGCCCGCAAATGCCTCTTTCCCGATCGACGACGCGTTCATGAAGGTGATCGTCTTGAGAGTGACGATGTTCGTGAAGGTGTTCGAAGGGATCTCGCCGCTCACATTCCAGTTGATGTCGACGAGCTGCGAGCCGACAAAGGCATATTCGCCGATCTTCAGAACATTTTCAAACGGCTTGAAGGACGTGATCGCGGTCTCTTCGAAGGCGTGTGCGCCGACCGAGGCGAGATCTGCGGAGAAGGTAAGCTCCGCATCCGTGTTGAAGTGCCCGAAGAAGGCATAGTCGCCGATGACCGTGACGGAATCCCACGTGTAGGACTCTTCCGCACCGCCGAAGAAGGCGTAGAGAATGGTCCCGTCATAGGAGAGAAGTGCGTTGTTGACCGCCTTGAATGCGGTATTCTCGCCGTCGACTTCGATCGACGTGCAGGCGGAGTAGTTGTCCTGGGAGCCGAAGATGTCGAAGATGCTGTCAAAGGACTTGAGCGCGGCGGGGATCTTCACGGTGCCGTAAGGTCCGTAGTAGTGAAGAAGTTTGCCGTTTTCGTCGAGATCCCAGAAGTTCTCCGTCCACTTCGCATAGAGCTGCAGGTCTCCGTCGACCTTGGTGTCGAAGGTGTACTCGCTGCCCCAGTCGCCGTTCGTGCCGTCCTTCGTCCACCAGCCCGCGAACTTGTAGCCGTCGAGGGTCGGATCGTCGGGACGGACGGGAGTGCTGTCGGGAAGGACTGCCTGCGAGCCGACTTCGCTGCCCTTGCCCGCCTCGAATTTGACCGTGTAGCCCTGCGACCACTTCGCATAGAGGTGAAGATCGCCCTCGACGACGTCCTTCGAGAAGTCAAATTCCGAAGTGCAGTTCTTGTCGCGGTACCAACCGCCGAACACATAGCCGTCCCAGACGGGATCTGCGGGCTTTTCGGCGAGAGCGTCGGGAAGGACGGTCATGTCGTCGACTTGGGAAGCCTTGTCGCCCGTCGTGAAGGAGAGGGTGTAGCCGTCCGTCCAAAGGGCGTACAGCGTGACATTGGAATTGACGGGCATCGAGAAGTTATAGGCGACGTAGACGTCTTCGTCCATCGACCAGCCGAAGAAGAAGCTGCCCTTCTTTTCGGGGGTCTCGGGAAGGACCGCCTTTTCGCCCGAGAGGACGACCTGTTCGCCGAGCGATCTGTCGCCGTCCGTGAATTCGACCGTGTAGACGTGGGTGTTTTCGTCCCCTTCGATCTGTTCGATGTAGAGCGCCCAGATGATCATGAACTGATCTGCATACTCATAGGGAACGTAGAGCTTGACCTGTTCGCCGAATGCTTTTTCCGCAACCGACGGGAAGGCGAGCATCTTCACGTACACGGAAGTGAGATTTTCACAGTTCTCGAATGCGCTCCTCTGGATACTTGCAAGATCTACGTTATTGAACGTCAACGACGTAAAGCCTGTTCCCTCGAAGGAGTGTTCCGTGATGGCTGTGAGCGACCGGAAGGGGGTGAAGTCGGTGAGGGCGTTGCAGCCGTAGAAGGCGTATTTGCCGACCGTCTCGAGCTGCCCGAATACAAGTCCGTTCGACGCCGCGGCGACGTCCCCTTGGGTCTTGAGTTTGTTGTAGAAGGCGTAAGGCTTGATCTCGGTGACGGACGAGAGGTCTCCCGTGCCGTTTCCGAAATAGGCGTACAGCGTCTTTCCGTCTGCGGAGAGAAGTGCGCCGTCCTGCATCTTGTACGCCTCGCTGCCGTCGGTCAGCGTAAGGGTCTTGCATTTGTCAAGATTTTCCGCCGTGCCGAAGATGTCGAGGATGTCGTTCATGAAGGCAAGGCTTGCGGGGATCTTGACGCTCTCGTAGCTGCCTTCATAGGTGAACCGCGTGGTCCCCGAGTCAACGGAGAAGTACCAGCCGTCGTCGGTGTAGTAGCCCTTTTTGTACTTGAGGAAGGCGCCTTCCGACTTGAAATCTTCGAAGAGCGCTTCCTTCACATAGAGACGGAAGTTTGATGTGGATTGCCCGTTGAATGCGCCCGGCAATACTCCGACGAGCTTATTGCTCTCGAGAATAACGCGGCAGCTGACGGTCGTTCCGAATGCACTGCGCGGGATGGTCTTGACGTTGGGTCCGATGACGAGAGTCTTTAAGGAGCCTCTCGAGTTGCCCGAGCTGCCGTTCGTGACGTTGAAGCCGATCGCGTAACTTTCGATCGTCTCGATGTTGTGCAGGACCATGGTCTGAATCGCAGACGTGCTACCGGAAACGGTGAATGCGCATCTGCCGATCGTCTTTGCGTCGCTCTCGATCGTCTTGAACTGCGTGTCATAGAAGGCGAAAGCGCCGATCGTCTTTGCCGTCTTGAAGGGTTCGAAATTGGTCAGACCCGTGGAACCGAAGAAGGCGTATTCCCCCACTTCCTCGACTTCGCCGAGCTTGAGCGCGGATGCCATGTTGCCCGCGGTCAATGCGCTCTTGTAGAAGGCATAGGGCGCGACTCTGACGACGTCGGGGTGGCTGAGGTCGGGGTTGGACTTCATCGCGAACTGGAAGTAGAGCACGGTGCCGTCCCTGGAGAGCAGCGCGTTCCCTTCTACCTTGAAGTACTCGTTTTCGGGATCGACCGTGATCGAATTGATCTTGGTAAGATCGCCCGTGCGGGTCGTGCTGAACGCGGGCGCGGGAATGATCTCGGTGATGCTGTCAAGACGGGTGAGCTGCTTGGGGATCTTGATGTCCGTCTTGGAACCCGTGTATTCCTTGACTCTGCCGTTCTCGATGACCCAGCCTTCATAGTCCCCTTCGCCCGTGTAGTTCTCGCCGCTCGGAAGGAACTTGGCGTAGACGGTCGTGTCCGCGCCGACGGGATCGGTGAAGTCGAACTTCTTCGTGCAGGCTTCGTCCTTGAACCAGCCCATGAACTCATTGCCGTCCTTGGTGGGAGCCTGCGGCTGCGCCGCCGTGTATCCCTCTTCGACGCGCTGCGTTTCCACCGTGGAAGCGCCCGTTCCCGTCGAGAAGGAGACGTTGTAATATTTGCCGAATTTGCCGTACAGGGTCAGGCTCTCCGTGACTTCGCTGTCGAAGTCATAGGGAAGGGTGCAAGCGGCGTCGAGATACCAGCCGCCGAACTCGAACCCATCTTTTGCGGGTTTTTCCGCGGGAGAGGTCGCCTTTTCGAATCCCTTTACGTTCTGCGCCGCGGGAACGCCCGTCGCGCCTTCCGCCGAGAAGGTGACGACATAGGTCTGTTCCGCCGTGCCCTGCGCGTAGATCTTGTTTGCATAGGTTTTCCAGCCGCTCGCTTCCTTATAGGAGCCGAGGGCGGCGACGGGGACAAAGATCTTTCCCCCGAACGCTGCCGCCGCGCCGAGCACGCTGTTGCCGAGCTTGGGCGCTTCCGCCGATTTGACGGTGACGGAGAGAAGCCCCGTCCCCTCGAATGCGCGGGAGCCGATCGTCTTGACGGTCTCGGGCAGGGTGATGCCGACGAGGTGTGTAAGTCCCTCAAAGGCGCCCGCGGAGACGCCGACGGTGCCGTCCTTCACGGTGATCTGCGTATCCGTGTAGAGGCTGCCCGCGTACTTGTAGAGCGTCTTGCCGAGATAGACTTCGCCGACGGGGAAGTTGAGGTCCCAAGCGGTGTTCGCGAAGGCGCCGTAGCCGACGTCCTCGAGATTTTCGCCGCCGTTGACGGTCTCGAGCGCGGTGCAGTTGCGGAAGGCGTACTGCCCGATGCTCTTGATGCTTGCGGGGATCTTGACCGTGCGGAGAGCGGGCTGCTGTTCAAACGCCGACGACCCGATCGCGACGACGGCTTTCCCGTCATGCGCGGAGGGCAGGACGACGCTTCTCGGGAGGGTCACATTCGCCTTTGCGGCGATGCTGACGCCCCCTTCGACCTCTTCGAAGTCGAAATATGTATCCGCCGTTGCCGCGGCGTCCTTCCACTTCGCATAGACGGTGACGTTGCCGTCGAGCGCCTTGCCGAAGTCGAACGCCTGCGTGCAGTCTGAATCCTGATACCAGCCGTCAAACTCGTAGTTGTCCTTGACGGGAGCTTCGGGTTGCTGTGCCTTCTCCCCCTCTTTGACACCCTGTTGGGGAAGGCTGTTGCCCCCCTGGGTGTCGAATGTGACGGTATATGTCTTTGCCTCGGGCGTCACGGGCGGTTTCTCGCCCCCTTCGGGGGGATCTTTGACCTGTCCGATCTCTCTGCCGCAGACATCGCAGACATTGTCGTTGTCTGCGTCCGCAAAGACGTGTTCATCGAAAACGTGGATCGAGTCGCCCTTGATCTTGCCGCAGTCGTCGCAGAGCGCGTCGCCGTTGGCGTCGGCGTAGGCGTGAGGATCCGTCTTGCCCTGCGTCTCTTCGCCGCAGGCGGCAAATCCGGCTGCCGCCGTGCTCATGCAGAATGCTGCAAGCAGAGCGATCAATACCTTCTTTTTCCCTTTCATTTTCTTTCCTCCTTATGCCTTCGGCTCGATGTAGACGTTGAGTCCGTTCCCTGTGGTCGACGCGATCTTGAAGTAGACGCGGAAGGTCATGCTCTCGGTGCTCATAAAGGCGAATGTGAGCTTGCCGCGCTCCTTGGTCGCCTCGGTGTCCTCGCAGAGGTAGTCGCTCGACCTGTTCGTGCCTGCGCCGTTCGATTCAAGCGTGCTGTAGAACGATCCGCTTGTTCCGTAGGGCTTCGGGTAGCACGTGGGCTCCTCGTCGCCGCCCTCGCTGATGTCGGTGAGGTAGACGCTGATACGGTCATTGCGGCGGAGTTCGAAATACTCGTTGAAGAACTGCACATTGACGCTGTAGCCCATCGTCGTGATGTTGGAAGAGTCGGACCCCGAGACGAGCAGCGGGATATATTCCGTTGTGCCGTCATCGTGCATGACTTCCATGAAGTTCTTGTCGACCGCGCCGACCTGTTCGGGGGGAGCGACGGGGTCATGCCTTTGGGAGACTTCCGCACGGAAATCTGCGTACAGATAGAGGGTGGAAGTCACTTCGGGAACGGTCTCCGTATAGGTGACGGTCGCGTCCTCGATGTACCACCAGCCTTGGAACACGAAGGGTTTCCCCTCCGCATCCGTCTTTTCGGTCGCGGGCTTGGGAAGCTGCGTCCCCGCCGCCCCCGCCTGGTAGACGTTGATCTCATCTTCGAGGTGGAGCGCCTGCTTTTGCGCCGAAGTCAGCGCGGTCGCGCCGCCGACGGTGTTGGATTTTGTCACCCGCTCTTCGGTATCGTACCATGTGCCGGGCACGAGGTAGACCTGTGCCGTCTCGGCAGCGGGCGCTGTGGGAGCTCCCGACGCGGCGGACGCGCTCACGGCGATCCCCGTGACGCATGCCGCGGATAACATTGTCGCCATTGCAACAGTGATGATCTTTTTCATGCTCTTTCCTCCTTATGCTTCAAAGATCGCGAGCGTGTACGCGGGGATGTTCGTGCCGTTCACGCGGTCGACGCCGTTGGTCGCATAGATGCACACGCCCTCGACGGCGAACGACTGACTTGACCCGTTCGGGTTGACGCACACGAGGAGAGACGTTCCGTTATAGGAGATCTTGTACTGCATCCATTTGACGTTGTCTTTGGAGAGAACTTCCACTTTCCCGTAACGGAAGAGCTGCTGATGATCCTTGCGGACCTTGATGAGATCTTTATAGGCGCTGTAGATGGAAGTCGGGTCGTTCTTCTGCTGTTCGAGACCGTCCATCTTCTTGTTCCACTGATCCCATTCGCTGTAGTAGCCGTTGAAGCCGATCGGGAAGTAGCAGGTGACGTCGTCCTCGCTCTTCCAGCCGTACTGATAGACGCCGTCCTCGTCCACGCTGTTGCCCTTGCTCGTCCACTTGTAGGGCTGACGGAGCCAGCGGTCCTCGTGACCTGCGCCGTCCTCTGTCGGGTTGGCGGTCTTGGTGCCCGTCATGCCGAGTTCGTCGCCCGCGTAGATCCACGTGATCCCGGGAAGGGTCAGGCAGACGCCCGCCCAGACTTTGGCAAGTTCGCCCGTCGTCTGATAGAGAGATTCGGTCATCTCCCGTTCGACCCAGTCGCCCGCCTTGTCCTGCCACTGCGCCGTCATGTGGCTCCTCGCCCTCGAGACGTCGTGGTTGGAAGTGAACGGAGCGTCGATGTAGTCGCTTCTGTAGAGGCTGAAGTCGAACTGCGCCGCGTCGTACCCCTGCATCGCCTTGGTGCCGTAGCCTTCCTTATTGGTGCCGATGGCGCCCGCAAAGTCGTAGTAGAGGTTGAAGTTGAACTGGGAATCGAGTCCCTCATAGAGCTGTGCGATGTGGACGGGGTCGCCGTTGAAGTTCTCGGCAAGGAGCAGAGCGTTCGGATAGGACGCCTTGAGCTTTGCGTTGAATTCGGTGAAGAAGTTCGCATCCTTCTTGACGTCATAGGAGTAGTCCCCCTTCGTCGCGCCGACCGCCGTGCCGTCTGAATAGTCACGGATGATCTGGTTGGAGTGCTCGGGGTTCTCGTTGACCATGTAGATGTGCTTTGCGGCGTCGAGACGGAAGCCGTCGAGACCGAAGCTCATCCAGTAGAGCGCGATGTCCAAAATGGCGTCGCGGACTGCCTGATAGTCAAAGTTGAGTTCGGGCATCGAGGACCCGAAGGACGAGAAGAAGTAGTAGCCGTTGCTGTCCTTATACCACTGGTTGCGGGCAGCTTCGTCCGTGAGCGAGGAGACATATTCCTCGTTCTGCCATGTGTAGAAGTTGCGGTAGTCGACCGTCTTATAGGAGCCGTCCGCCATCTTCACCGTCTCCTTGACGAGCTTGGAGCTCTTGACGAACCAAGGGTTGGAGGTGGAAGTGTGGTTGAGGACGAAGTCCATGAGGATCTTCATGCCGTGCTTGTGCGCCTCGGTCACGAGTTCGCGGTAGTCTGCGAGCGTGCCGAAACGGGGATCTACCGTGAAGTAGTCCTGAATGTCATAGCCGTGATAGCTGTTGGACTGCTGGAAAGGAGTCAGCCAGAGCGTATCGACGCCGAACTCCTTGAGTTCGTCGAGCTTGCCGATGATGCCCTGAAGATCGCCCATGCCGTCGTTGTCGCTGTCCGCAAAGGACGCGATGAAGATCTGGTAGCCGACGGAGTTCTCTTCCCAGCCGTCTGCGACGGGCTGCACATCGTACGCGTTGCCCTTGTTGGAGACGACGTCGTGCGTGGAGACCGCGGCGCCCTCTTCGAGACCTTCATACGGGTCGAACACGATGTAGGACTCGTAGGTGGGCGTGCCGTTCTGCCCCTCGTTCTGGCGGATGAACCAGTGATAGTCGCCCGCGGTGCGCTTCGCACGGTCAAGCTGGAAGGTGATGTCACCGCTGTCGTTGACCCAGAAGCCCGTGCCGTTCTCGCGGCTGTCCTTCGAGAAGATCTGCACGCCGATGTATTCCGTATGGCTGTAGTTGACGTGGCTCGACTTGTGTTCGCGCGTCGCGCTGTCCCAGCCGCCGTCGTCCCATTCGCCGTCGAGATAGATGTCGTAAACGGCGCCGCTCTCGTCGATCTTCATGGGATAGAAGGTCCTGCCCTCGCTCGGGACGGGGTTGTATTCCCAGACCCAGAGACCCCAGTCGCCGTAGACGGCGGACTCGATCGGTTCGTCATAGGAATGGGTGGACGCCTCGTAGGAATCGTTCACCGCCCCGTTCTCGCTGCTGTCGTGCGCGGCACGGAGATAGTGGACGTAGAGGTGACGGGATTCGCCCCAGTTGAGGGAAGCCTCATAGTTCTCGGCGACGTTGCTCCCCGTCGTCTCTTCCCAGTGCGCCGTCAGTGTGACGTTCTCCGTCACTTTCGAAGTCGAGAAGTCCCACGCTTTGTCGCCGTTGTACCAACCGCTGACCGCGTGACCTTCCCAATATCCTTCCTGCGGCATCACGGCGGATCCCCCGCTCATGACGACCGTGGACTGCGGCGTCACCGTGACCCCCGCCGCCTTCGCTTCGGCACCGACGTCGTACGTCACCGTGTAGTTCAGCGGCGTCTCGGGCGTCGTCGGATCGTCGGGCTTGTCGGGGTCCGTAGTCCCGATGTGAGAACCGGGACCTGCTGTCCCCGTGTCCGCCTGGCTTTCGTTACAGCCCGCGAAGCAGCCGAGGACGAGAATGAGCGACAAAAGGATGCAGCTCAATCTGCTTTTTTTCATGATTTCCTCCTTATTTTTCTTTTGGTAAACTAGTTTACCTTGAGTCCAAATAAAACACAAAATGGCAAGGACAAGGGTCTTTGTCCGCCGATTTTGTGGTCCGAAAAAAAGTATTTTTGTTCACCTAATACGATAATAGATGAACATTTTTGGCTTTTTTGGGGTCGATTTTGTTTGATAAAAACATTTTTTGAAAAATCCTGCAAATTTTTTTCAAAAAACTATTGACAAATGTCATGGAGCGGAGTATAATGACAGCATAAAAAGCCGCCTAATATCGTAATAGGTGGCTTTTTTTCACATTTTATGTCAGATATCCTATATACGCGCACGGAAAGATCCGAAAAAACAAAGAGGTTGCCCGAAAGCAACCTCTTTGCCTACTGCGCCTTGCGGCGCCGTGGTGCCGCTGGTCGGGCTCGAACCGACACGAACTCGCGTTCGAGGGATTTTAAGTCCCTTGCGTCTGCCAATTCCACCACAGCGGCATCTTTCGCAAAAATCTCCTTCGGGATCCTTTGCGATTTTCGTCCTTTTGACTTTCTTTCAATAAATATAAGGGCGCCTGTGCGGGTGCCCTTATCTGGAGGCGCCACCCGGATTTGAACCGGGGAATCAGGGTTTTGCAGACCCTTGCCTTACCACTTGGCTATGGCGCCAAAAAAAACAGTACGGAGCTGTGTTTGGAGCGGGAAACGAGACTCGAACCCGCGACATTCACCTTGGCAAGGTGACGCTCTACCACTGAGCTATTCCCGCATAAAAAGCTATCCGTACTGTATGGTGGAAGTTATAGGGTTCGAACCTATGACCCCTTGCTTGTAAGGCAAGTGCTCTCCCGGCTGAGCTAAACTTCCGATTTGCTTGATAAATATACCATATCTACGGGAATAAATCAAGCGTTTTTCTCGGATTTCCCGAAATTTTTTCTGTTTTTTTTGAGGGACCGTCTATCCCCTTCCCGCTGCGGAAGTTCGGCTCCCCTCTATTTCTGCCTGTCGTAATTCATCCTCTGCAGAAAGACCACGTACTTCTGAATGCCCCTCTTCATTCTGAAAAGGCGCTCGTTGCGGTCGAGGGAGCGCAGGGACGACATCTCCTCGTTCGTGAACGAAAAGTCGAAGATATTGAAATTTTCCGCCGCATGTTTGGGATTTTTCGTCCCAGGGATGGGCAGATACCCTTCCTCGACATGCCAACACAGGACGATCTGCACGGGCGTCTTTTTGTACTTTTCGGAGAGGTTCATCACCGTCTTTTCGCCGAGAAGCTCCGTATCGCCGTTGCCGAGCGGATACCACGATTCGAGCAAGATCCCGTTCTTCCGCAAGAACTGCGCAAGGGTGCGTCTCTGGCAGTACGGATGGCATTCCACCTGATCCAAAACGGGCTTTATCGTGCAATATCCGAGCAATTTTTCCAGATCGTTCTCGTCGAAATTGGAGACGCCGAGCATGCGGACCTTGCCCGCGCGGACAGCATCTTCCGCCGCCTTCCACGCCTCTTCCACCCTGCCGAAGGGCTGGTGCAGAAGGAGCAGGTCGAGATGATCGGCGCCGAGACGGGACAGGGTCCTGTCGATCGCCTCGGTTGCTTTTTTCGATTTATATTCTGTGGGCCAGATCTTTGACGCAAGGACGATCTCGCCGCGTTCGATCCCCGAATTCGCGATGCCGCGCCCGACGGCACGTTCATTCATATAGACATTGGCGGTGTCGATGAGGCGGTAGCCCGAGCGAAGGGCGGCTTCCACCGCATGCTCGCAGTCGGCGCGGGCGGCGCGGTAGGTCCCGAATCCGATCTGCGGGATCGCCATGCCGTTATTCAGCAGATATGTCTTGCTTTCCATGGTCTTATTGTACATTCCTGTTTTGGATTTGTCAAGAGTTTGTCCGCAATCATTTTTCGATCCCAAACAATAAATTCGGTTCCACCCCGAACTTTTCATAGAGCGCCGCTATGCTCTCATATCCGGGCTTTTTCCTGCCGAGCAACCATTGACTGACCGTCGTTTGATGCACACCGATCGCCTCAGCCAACTCTCTTTGGCTCAAATGATGCGTTTCCATGAGTTCCTGGATGATATCTTGAAATGGCATAAAAATATTATGCGCCTTTTTAAGTCAAAAGACTTGACTTAAGCCTTTTGTCTTGATATAATGTTTTCAAGACTTTAGACTTCAATGGGTGGAATCATGCAAGGATTTTATGGAATGCCGATAAAAAGTTCGGCGTACGGCGACGGAAAGATCAAAGAATGGGACGGGCAGACCGTTACGGTCATCTTCGGGGACAAAGCGGTGCGTTTTTGGTTCCCGAAAGCGTTTGAATCGGGTGCGCTCTCGGCGACGAATGATGCGGATAAGCAGATCCTTCGTGAAATCATTGACCAACGGGTCATGGCGGTGATCGAACGCGAACGGACTTCTATGGGAAAGGGTTCATCGGAAGCACACGTTCAGGCGCTTGCCGTCCGTTTGGCGTCTTATTTTCGGAACTGTTATACCGTTGAGGATCTCACGGAAAAAATCAATCGGTCGATAGAAGAGGAAAAACGTCTCAAACTTCTGATGGTGAAAGCGCCCGCCGCAAAGGACACCGCCGAACCGTCTCCGCTCCCCGCAAAAGAGACAAGAGATGCCGCACATCCGTCGGGAGAGACCCCAAAAGCGGCAAAGCCGAAACGCAAGGGCGAGATCCGAATCAATTTCGGAAACGCGACGTTTATCATCGGGATCGTCCTCTCCGTTCTCTCCCTCTGCGGACTCATCTTGATCCCGATCGGCAGAGCGGTCGATTCAACTGTCCTGTTATATGTCGGTTTGGCAGCTTTCCTCGCTGTCGGCTTCATTGCGCATTGCGTCTTCAATGAGGTGAAGGCGTACTTTTCCGCAAACGGGGAAAAGGGCGCAAAATATGTCGTCTCTATCCTCTGTTTCATCCTTACTTTTATCCCGTACTATTTGTTGTTCCTGTTCGTCTCCTGCGCGATCTTTGTCGTTAAGACCTTTGTCGGGCTGGTCGGCGGCAATTTCTCCTCTTCCTCTTCGTCCTCGAAGAAAGTCATCGAGATCCATGATGAATACGCGAACGTCCGCAAGCTGACAAAGGTCGGAAGCACCTATGTCGGGAGTACGCTGTATGACAGATATCGCGATGATCTCGGGCACTATTGGCTGTCTACGGACGAAAGAAATTTCAAGCGGGAGAATTGATCTGCTCCTTCTCCCGCAGAGAGGGTCTGTGTCATCCCGAGCGCAGTCGAGGGATCTCATGCTTGAGATTTCTCACTACGTTCGGAATGACGTATGGGGATGGGCGAAATGACGTAATCCCCCCCATTCGTCTTTGCTGACGCAAATCCACCTTCCCCCCGTAG
Source organism: uncultured Clostridia bacterium (assembly GCA_947626935.1). Taxonomy (GTDB): domain Bacteria; phylum Bacillota; class Clostridia; order Christensenellales; family Borkfalkiaceae; genus Gallimonas. The sequence continues at coordinate 19,371 of CANQUD010000006.1, forward strand.
GGGGGTAAGGTCTTGCTGCCCCTCATAGGGGAAGTGGCGAACGCAGTGAGCCAAAGGGGTTAAGTTGCGGCGGCAGGGACCGCCGCAAAGCCCTTCGGCGATGCCACGCCTCATGTCGCGGCGTAGCTCACAGCCCACTGGGCTGTTGAGCAGAATTGCGCCGCTCCACCCTCCCATGGAGAGGGTCTGTGTCATCCCGCCGCGATCTTTCAGTTACAAAAAAATCTCCGTCGGGTTGACGGAGATATTTTTCTCAATAGACGCTGACTTGTTTCTTGTCTCTTCCCTTGCGCTCGTACTTCACGACGCCGTCCTTCAAAGCGAAGAGCGTATCGTCGCCGCCGATCCCGACGTTGTTCCCGGGATAGATCTTCGTGCCTCTCTGGCGCACGAGGATGCTGCCCGCGAGCACTTCCTGCCCGTCCTGACGCTTGACACCGAGCCGTTTCGCCTCGGAGTCTCTGCCGTTGTGGGAGGAACCGGTCCCTTTTTTATGCGCGAACAAACGGATAAAAAACATTTTCCATTCTCCTTCTTTTCGATTTTTTCGGGCGATTGCCCTTGGGGGAGCGGGTCTCCGCTCTTTCCCGACTGCCGACAGATCCGCTGCTTTTCCTCAAGCCTCGATCTTTTCGATCTTGACCGCGGTGAACGGCTGGCGGTGACCCTGCTTTTTCCGTTCGTTCTTCTTGGATTTGTACTTAAAGACGATGATCTTCTTGTACTTGTCCTGCGCCTGAACGGTCGCCGTCACCTTTGCGGAAGCTACATCCTTGCCCACTTTGACGGTTTCGCCGTCTGCGAGCATCACGACGTTGAAAGTGACCTCTGCGCCCACTTCGGCGTTGAGTTTTTCGACCTTGAGAACGTCGCCCTCGGAAACTTTGTACTGCTTTCCGCCGTTTTCGATGATTGCGTACATATTCGCTTTTACCTCCTCTTCCCAGTCTCGCAAGATATCATAGGCGATCTGCACAGCGCAGATACTTCAAAAAAGCCCGTCCTTGGCGGCTCGGAGTATAATTTATCATAGAAAACGGCGAAAGTCAAGCAGTTTTGCATAGAATCGGACAAAAAACACAAACTTCCTTCAAAGGAGAAAACATATGGAGATCAAAAAGAGCGAAGAAGTCCTCGCGGAGATCCACCGCAACTGCGAGCTGGCGCTTCAGTCCATCACGGACATCCTTCCCGAGACGGAAGAGACGGAGCTTCGGGAAGAACTCATGCGGGAGCACGAGGAATACGAACACTTCGGTGCGAGAGCGGCGAAGCTCGCACGGGACAAGAACATCGAACTGAAGAACCCCGGCCCCTTCAAAAAGGCGATGATGTGGTCGAGCATCAAGATGAGCACGATGAAGGACGATTCGTCCGCCCATATCGCCGAGATGATGGTACAGGGAACGGTCATGGGCATTACGGCGCTCAAGACCACCCTCTCCGATATGAGCCGCGACGGGGCGGATGAGGAGATCGAATCGCTCGCCCGCGACCTCTTATCGGCGGAAGAGAAGTTCGAAAAGATCTGGAAGGAAAAGATTCGGTAAATTTGACGGGGGTTCCCCCCCACCACCGCCTACGGCGGAGCCTCTTTGGGCGGCAGGGACCGCCGCAAAGCCCGTACTTCGTCGCTACGCTCCTTGTGCCGCCCTTTGACGACATAAAGAACGTGCGGGCGGTCTGCGCCTGCCAGCGCTCCTGTCGCGGCGCAGCTCACAGCCCACTGGGCTGTTGAGCAGAATTGCGCCGCTCCACCCCGAAGGGGTAGGCTCTACCCTCTCCATGGGAGAGGGGTAGGGGAGTGGGTCACCTTATTCACGTCATTTCGAGGAGCGAAGCGACGAGAAATCTCAAAGCATGAGATTCCTCGGCTGCGCCTCGGAATGACGTAAGAATTCGCGTGAGGCGGAATGACGTGAATGCAGAGTCCCCTTGGCGCCCCCTTGAGGGGGAGCTGCCGAGGTGTAGCCGAGGCTGAGGGGGTGTCCCGATTCGGAATGACACCCCTTCCGCCCCTACGTGGCACCCTCGCACGCGGGTAGAGACCCGCGTTTGGTCGGCATTTGCCCATGCATATGGGCAAATGCTATAAGAATTTTGCGCCAAAGATTATCAATCTTTGGCAGAATGCAAAATTCTTCCCTCAAGGGGTGGGCAAGGTGAATGCGGTGACCCACCCCCTGTCGCGATGCGACATCCCCCTCCCATGGAGAGGGTACAAGCCGATTCGGCATGGTAATTCAACGTATTTATGCGATCCGCGGGGACGTCCGATAGGTGCCGTCCCGCGAGATCGTCACGATGAGGTCGCCCAGCTCGTCGGTGCGGTAGATCTCCGCGCCGACCTCGGCAAGCCGTCCGAGCGTCCCGCCGTCGGGATGTCCGTAGGCGTTTCCCCTTCCGCAGGAGACGATCGCCGTCGCGGGAGAGAGAAGGTTCAGCCACTCCGCCGAGGAGGATCCGCCCGACCCGTGATGGGAGACCTTCAGAATGTCCGTCTCCCCGAGGCGGACCCTGTACGGACCGCTGTCGAAGAGGTGTTCCCCGATCTCCTCGGAGAGGATCTCTTCGCCGAGCAGCCGCATTTCCCGCTCGGACGAGATGTCCCCGCCGAAGAGGACGTTGACGCCCGCATAGCTGAAATAGAGCACGGCGGAGCTGTCGTTGATATCCGTTTCGTCGACGGAATAGGGCGAAATGCAGACGGCGTACGCGTCTCCGCCCGCGATGACGTCGTAGCGGGTGAGCGTCTTTATTTCTGCTCCCGCCTTCTCCGCCGCCCGTCCGATCGAATCATAGACGTTCATCGTCACGGGAAGGACGGGCATGTACACGGTTTCCGCACCCCAGTCCTCTAAAATGGCGGAAGCGCCGCCGCAGTGGTCGCTGTCCGCATGGGTGATGACGAGGGTGACGGAACCGATCCCCAGTCCCTTGAGATAGCGGAGAATGTGGTTGTTGTGTTCCCAAGAGCCGTCTCCCGCGTCGATGATGAGGGCGGAGCCGTCTCCCCGCTCGACGACCGCGCAGTCTCCCTGACCGACGTCGAGGAAGTGGATGCGCACTTCCCCTTCCGCCTTTGCGGAGAAGGAAACGGCGGGAAGCATGCGGCGGATGGGCAGATAATAGTTCCAAATCCCGATCGCGGCAATGACAAAAACGGCGACAAAAATCGCCGCTCCTTGCAGGATAAAGCGCCTTATGGCGCGTTTTTTATGTTCCTGTTCGTTCATCTTTCGTGTCTTTTCCGACGTATCTTCTCCGAAAAAGGGCGCGGATCAATAGAGCAGCCGTGCCTCGTCGGGCAAGGTCAGAACACGGGAATCTTCCCCGCGGACGGTGAATTTCTCCTCATGGTACGTTCGGTGCCCGATCAGGTAGATGCGTCTGTTTTTCCATACCCCGTTCATCTCTTTTGTGAAATATCCCTCGGAGAAGATCTTCTCCATGAGGTCGCGGTTGAGTTCGAGGACGGCGGAAGTGTGCCCCTGCGCAAAGCAGTCGATGATCTCCGAGCGGATGCGCATTGCCATGTAGAGGTCGGAGAGGATGAAGCCCTCGCGCGTGCAGTGGGTGCAGGGCTTGAGCATGAAGGACTGCAGTTCGTTGTTCGTGCGCTTGCGGGTGAAGAGGGCGACGCAGAGTTCGCTCATCGGGAAGGTCCTGCACTTGGACTTGTCCTCGGAGAGCGCCCGCTGCAGTTCCTCGTCGACGGCGAGACGGTGTTCTTCATCCGCCATATCGATGAAGTCGACGGCGACGATGCCGCCGATGTTGCGGAGCCGAACCTGCCTTGCGATCTCCCGCGCGGCGATCAGATTGGTGTGAAACACCGTGCTCTCAAGGTCGGCGTCCCCCGTGTATTTTCCCGTATTGACGTCGATGACCGTCATCGCCTCTGTGGGGTCGATGACGAGGGTACCGCCGTTCTCGAGGGGGACCTGCGTGTTGGCGAGTTCGTAGATCTGTTCGGAGAGACCGTATGCGGCGAACATGCTCCTGTTCCCCGTGTGGAGAAAGACCTTCTTCTCCCCCACGTCGCTGCGCATGCGGGCGAGGTGCAAGACCCTCTCATACAGTTCCCTGTCGCCGACATAGATGCCCGAAACGCCGCCGAGGGAGTCCCGCATGACCTTGACGGGAAGCGCCCACTCATGGTACACCGCAGAGCCGACGGGCGCCGTCTTTGCGGACTCGAGCACGGAGCGGTACACCCGCTTGAGATATTCCGATTCCGTCTTTAAGTGGCGCTTTGTGACGGTCTCCGCCGCCGTCCGCACGATGAAGCCCTGCCCCTTCTCGCGGAGCTTGTCCGTCTCCTTCAGGAGCGTCTCCCGCACGGCGGGGTCGGTGATCTTCCGTGAAATGCCCAAAAAGTCGGTATTCGGCAGATAGATGAGCGTTTTTCCGACGAAGGACAGCTCGCACGTCACCTTTGCGCCCTTGCTGCCGCGGGGAAGCTTGACGACCTGTACCAAGATCTCGTCCCCCTCTTTGAGGGTCCTGCGCTCCGTCTGCCCGACGGAACCGTCATAGGAGCGGAGCCGGACGGGTCCCTCGTCGAGGGGAAGATAGCAATTCCTCTCCATGCCGCAGTTGACGAACGCCGCCTGCATGCCCGGGACGACGTTCATGACTTTTCCCTTATAGATATTGCCCAAGAGGTCGCCGCCCTTGTCGCTCTCGACGCCGACCTCGACGATCTTTCTGTCCTCTGTATAGACCACGAGCTGCGTGCCGCAGAAGCGATCGAAGAACCATTCCTTCCTGCTTTCCTTTTTCACCCTCGAACTCCGAATCGGTATTTCTCATCGATTGTACCATAGATGAGCGGTTATTTCAAGAGTTTTTTACGATTTTAATGCACAAATGCCGAGAGCGGGCGGGAATAGTCCCCCGAAGCGAGCGCAGTCAGGAGTTCCTCTTCCGTCATTTCGGCGAGAAAACCGTCTTTTCCGAAGAGGAGCAGGGTGAGATACCTGTCCTCGCGCAGAAAGCGGACGGCAGAGGAAAGACGCATGTCCGCCGAGACGGCGACGCGGATCTCCGCGATCCCGCGGCGGAACGCCTTCTCCCGCGAAAAGGAGACGGGACGGTACTCCCCTCCCCCGAACGCGCCCGCGGCGAGAAGCAGCGAGAAGGGCAGCGCCGTCCATGCGGGGGAAGAAAAGCAGGTAAAGACAAAGTAGCCGAAAATCGCCGCGGAGACGGAGAGCGTGACGGCGCGGCAGATGAGACGGGTCTTTCTCTCCCCCAACGGTCGGAGCGCGAGGGCGAGGAGCCTTCCCCCGTCGAGGGGATAGGCGGGAAGGAGATTGACAAAGAAGAGGGAGAAGGAGAGGGCGGCGGCGAGGTCGGTGTAGGCGTACGTCTCGGGATAGAGCCACCAGAGCGCGACGAAGAACACGCCCGTCGCCCCGTTGGCGAGGGGTCCCGCGAGGAGCACAAAGACCTCTTCCTTGGGCGGGATCCCCTTCAGATCCCCCGCAACGACGGCGCCGTACGGCATCAGGATCACCCTGTCAAGCTCGAAGCCGTACCGTCTCGCGGCAAAGGCGTGGGCGAACTCGTGTTCCAGCGCCGCAAGGACGGCGCAGAGAAAGAGAAGCAGGGATCCCGTACAGGCTGACAGGATCCCCACAGCGAGGAAGAGCGGGTGAACGCCGATCTTCGGCTTATGCCCATGCAAGGGTGTTTTCCGCAACGGTGTAGTTGTTCAGAAGGCTCCCTTCCGAATAGAACATGACGCGCACCGACCCCTCTCCGTCCGAATAGGCGAGCGGGACATTGCTCTTGACCTTCTGTCCGAGGGAACAGTAGACGTCGTCCAGCCCGCTGATGATCGTCGAGAAAGAGTCCGAATGTTTGAGTTCGACCGTGAAGCCGCTCTTCCCGTCGCCGTTGACGGAGACGAGGGTCCCCTCGCAGGGCGCGTAGACGGAGCAGGCTGCCGTGAAGGAGAGAACGCCCGTTTCGGAGACGGCAAGGTCCACATCCTCAAATTCGTTGACGATGGGAGAGAGCGTGAAGTCCTGATACGTCCTCGTGTCCGCCGCCGTTTCCGTTCCGCCGTGAAAGATGCTCCTGACAAAGGTGTTGATCGCGCTCGAGGGAAGGAAGATGTTCGTCAGAAAGATCGCCGCGCAGAGGGCGCAGACGGCGGCGAATTCGGCAAAGAGCAGCCGTTTGATTTTTTTGTTCCCCTTCGGCGCCCCCTCTGCCCGCTCGATGGGCGTGCTCTCCGCATAGAGAGGATCGTACGTCTCCTGCATGCGGTCGTTGACCTTCTCGACAACTTTGTCCTTGAGTTCTTCGCTCTCCCCATTCTTTTTGTGCTTCTCCTTGCGCGAGACCGTCACCGTCTCCACGGGGATCTCGAGCATTTCCGCATAGCTCAATTCTTCGTTCATGACACACCTCTTTTTTCGGTTATTTCGGCGGACGTTCCCGCCGTAGCAATCATAATGTATGCCGTGAGCAGTCCTTTTAGAAGAGAAAAACCCTGTCGAACGATCGCGACAGGGAAAGAAAAAGAAAGATTTCCGAAGAATGGGTCAAAAATTTCGGTAGGCGTCGATGACCGTGTCTGCGGCGAAGAGGACTTCTTCCCGCGCCGTCTTTCTGCCGAAGGAGAAGCGGACGCCCCGCCTTGCCTCTTCCTCGCTCCTGCCCATCGCCATGAGGACGTGGGACGGGAGAGCGGCGTGGGCGGAACAGGCGGCTCCCCCCGAACAGGCGACGCCGCGCAGGTCGAGCACATTCAAGAAGGCGCCGCCGCCCCGCGCAAAGGTGAGGTGGGAGATGTTGGATGTCCTGTGTTCGCCGTCGACCCTGACTTCGGACCCGAGCGCGGCACAGATCTTTTCCTCGAACAGATCGCGCAATGCGCCCGTGCGGGCGGAAAATTCTTCCCGCTCCTCTTGGGCGAGCCGCAGGGCTTGGGCGAACCCGACGATCCCCGCGACATTGAGGGTCCCGCCGCGCAGTCCCCTCTCCTGCTCCCCGCCGACGAGGAGTCCTTTCAGCGGGACGCCCTTTTTGACGACGATCACCCCGACGCCCTTGGGTCCCCCGATCTTGTGGGATGAGAGGGAGATCGCATCGGCATGGAGAAGGATTTCCTTGAGGGAGAGCGTACATGCCGCCTGCACGCAGTCCGAAAAGAGATAGCCGCCGCGGGCATGGACGAGCGGGGCGATCTTTTCGATCGGCTGGATACAGCCCGTCTCATTGTTGACAGCCATGACCGAAACGAGAGAGGTCTCCTCGGACATGGTGGCGGCAAAATCTGTCTGCACGATGCCGTTTTCGGAGACTCTGCATTCCCCGCCGCTCCTTCGTCCCGAGACGGAGAGCGCCGAAAGGACGGCAGCATGTTCGATCGGGGAACAGAGGACGTCCCCCGTCCCGATGCCGCGGATCGCCCAGTTGTCCGCTTCCGTCCCGCCCGAGGTGAAGTAGACTTCGGACGGCTTTGTCCCGAGGACGGACGCGATCAGATCCCTCGCTTCCGTGACGGCGTGCGCCGCCTTTCTCCCGTACGAATGCAGGGAGTCGGGGTTGCCGAAGTTCTCCTTGAGGCAGGGCAGCATGGCGGAGAGGACTTCTCCCCGCATAGGCGTCGTTGCGGCATGATCGAGATAGACATTCATATGTCTATTATACCGCATCCCCCCGCGCTTGTCAACAGTTCCCCTTTCGGCGACGCGCTCTCTTCCTTGGGAGTAAGAGCCTACCCCTTCGGGGTGGAGAGGGTATTCCTTGGCTCCCCTGTAGGGGAGCTGTCGAGCGTAGCGAGACTGAAGGGTTTAACCCCTTTCCCCTCGCAAGCTCGGGGACTTCCCCTAAAAGGGGCAGCAAGGGGAATGCGGTGACCCACACCCCTACCTTTGGGCGGCAGGGACCGCTCGCCCGTTCATGCTGCCACGCCCGCATTCTATTTCTTTCGAAGGGCGGCACGAGCGGCATAGCCGCGAAGTTAGGTATGTGAAGCATCCCATTAAACCAACGGAGCACATACTCCGCTCGTTTGTCGGGATTCATCGCTTCGCTCTGAATGAACGTCTGCGGTGACCCACTCCCCTACCCCTCTCCCATGGAGAGGGTATGAGCCGCTCCACCCTCCCATGGAGAGGGTGGGCATGAACCCCCTCCCGAGGAGGGGGATGTCGCGATGCGACAGGGGGTGGGCAACGCATTCTCAATCACTGTGCGTGTTTGGGAATGCGCGGGCGCACGTGCTGTTGTTTGAAAATCCATGGCATTTTCTCAAAAATTTTTTGTCACCTCTTGCAAAATGACTTTCCGTATGGTAGAATAAAATCTGCCACACAACTTCATATTATTAACATCCCTATGGGACACACTGGGCATCGGTGTATCCCTTTTATCCCATGTGGTGTTAATAATGTCCGGGGAGTTGTGTGGCAGCAATCAAGGGATACTCGTGCGGGCGTCCTTTGAGGGCGCCCTTATTTTTATGCCCGCAAAAAACGAAAAGGAGAAAAACCATGCAACACAAATGTTTCAAATGCGGCACGGAGTACGACGGCAATTTCTGCCCTGAATGCGGCGAGAGGTGGCAGGAAAACAAGACGTGCCCGAACTGCGGCGCGACCCTTGCGGGAAACGCCAAATTCTGCAATGAATGCGGCTATTCCTTTGCCCAAAGCCGCTCGCCCGCCGCGCCCCAAAGAACTCGCCCCGCTCCCGCACCGATATCCGCGCCGATCCCGCCCAAGGAAATGGAGAAACCGCAAAAGCCGCAAAAGCCGATCTACCGCGACACCGTACCTTTAGACAAGCGTGAAGAACTCATGCCCGAAATGGAACAAAACATCAAGCGAAAGCGCACGATCGCGGCTTTGTGCCTACTTCTTCCTTCCCTTTTCCTATCGATCTTTCTTTTGATCTGGAGCAGAAAAGCCAAGGTCAAGGGTTGGCATCCAGAAAAAATCTACCAAAGAGGTGGATTGCTCTATTGTATCGTGATAACGATATATACGATCCTCGCTGCATGCTTCGGCTTGGTGGTCATCATACCCGAAATTGACGCCGCTCACGCCATGGTGTATGTGTTTGCTCTCTCAACCTACTTGATTGGCTTCATAATTATTATTATCTTGGTTGTCCTTATGATCAAAACGATCAAGCAAAGGAAAAAACTTGTCGTTGCTCTCTGCGGATATGATTCTCCCGAGAAGAATCCCGAGCTAAAGGAACAGTATGACAAGGAGTGGAAAGAACTCGGCGAAAAAGTCGCGGAATATAAACGGCAAAAGGCGATCTATCGGGAAAATCAACGCAGGTGGCAAGTCTATCGCTATCAGATGTCGAGATATTCCAAGGGGAAACCGTACGAAACCGTCCCGCATGTTTTCGTCTGGTGCAGCATCCATAAAGCGGCGCTTTCCGTCACGGCGGTCGCGCTTGCCGCAGTCATCACGATCACTTGCGTGTTCACGCTGCGGGACACGCGGTTCCGCGTCGAAAATCTTGTTGAGATCGGTCTCGGCGCCGATGAAAAAAAGGTCACGGATGTGCTCGGCGAACCCTTCCTGAAAGAGACGAAATGGTACTATTACAGTAAGAATTTCGTGTCGGTCAAGGAAGAGATGGATGATCTCGAAGAGAGATCCATGAATGTCGACTCCATGGAAGAACTCGATAAATTGTTTGAAGAGTCCGAAAAATTGGAAGAAAAGCTGAAAACGCTTGAATATCAAGCGATCGTCGTAAATTTCTCCGTGGACAATACTGTGTGGGAGATGACGCTCGACATGGCTGCCGTCTATGAAACGCGGAGCAAGAAAGAGGTGAAAACTTGCGAGATCGAGCCGAAATCCTATCAAAGGGGGAGCGACACGAAAGTCTCCTATTCCATTACATATACGGATGGAAGCTATGCTACGGGGTACTGTGGGCAATCTCAATTGCCGACGAAAACGGGCGAGCAAACGATCCAATGGTCCAACGAATGGGGCAGTTACACGGCGACCATCACGGTCACGGGAAATTGACTTTTGACCATTCCGAGAAATAACGTGATCCCCCTCGCTGCCCCTTTTAGGGGAAGTCCCCGAGCCCGCGAGGGGAAAGGGGTTAAACCCTTCTGTCACTTCGTGACATCTCCCCTGTGAGGGGCGACAAGAGAGCTGCGGTGACCCACTCCCCTACCCCTCTCCCATGGAGAGGGTAAAACCTACCCCTTCGGGGTGGAGAGGGTATTCCTCGCTGCCCCTGTAGGGGAAGTCCCCGAGCCTGCGAGGGGAAAGGGGTTTTGAAACCCCTCTGTCTCGGCTACGCCTCGACATCTCCCCTGTGAGGGGCGACAAGAGGAATGCGGTGACCCACACCCTGTCGCGTTGCGACATCCCTCTCCCATGGAGAGGGTAAAAAAGCCACCCCCACCCCCAAAAAATAAAAAACAGCGCCGCGGCGAAGCCGCGGCGCATCAACTTTTCTTAAATTACAAAAATTTCTTCAGTTCCTTGATGATGAGGTCCGCAATGTAGCGGCAGCCCCGATGGGTCGGGTGCACGCCGTCCGCGGCAAACTCCTCGGGCTTGATGTCCTGCGAGACGCCGTTAAAGATCTCATCGAGCGGGACGAGCGGCAACCCTTCCGCGCGGGCAATCTCCCGAATGACGGCGATGTATGTGTTGAGATAGGGACGGAAGCGGCGCTTGTCCTTCACGTCGAGCACGAACGGTTCCACGAGAATGACCTTCGCCCCGCTCTCCTTGAGCGCATGGACGATGGCGGAATAGTTGTGCTCAAACTGCTCTTCCGTGACGATCTCTTCGCTCGTGAAGCGGCGCCAGACGTCGTTGACGCCCACTTCGAGAATGACATGGTCTGCTCTCTCTTTGACGACATCCCCGACGCGGGCGAGGAGTTCCACCGTTCTGTCTCCCCCCACGCCGTAGTTCAGAATGTCGAACGGAATGTCGGGATAGAGCGGGCGCAGTTTCCCCGCCGCGATCCTGACGTACCCTTCGCCGAGGTCATGCGGGTCGGAAAGATCCCTGCCCGCTTCGGTGATGGAATCCCCAAAAAATACGATTTTCATAGTTTCCCCCCTGATGAAAGATCTATTTTACGAATTTTTCGATGTAGGCTTTGATACATTTGTCGACGATCTCGACGGCTTCGTCGCGGTGGGCGATCTCCTTGACCGTCGTCTGTTTGTGCTCGAGCGATTTGTACACTTCAAAGAAATGCATCATTTCGTCAAAGATGTGCTTGGGCAGCTCGTGGATGTCGTAGTAGTCGTTGTAAGAGGGATCCTTGAAGGGAATGGCGATGATCTTCTCGTCCAGAGACCCCCCGTCGATCATCTTGATGACGCCGATGGGATAGCAAGAGACGAGCGTCATGGGATAGATGACCTCGTTGGTGAGCACGAGCACGTCCAAGGGGTCGCCGTCCTCCGCATAGGTGCGGGGGATGAAGCCGTAGTTCGCGGGATAGACCGTTGAAGTGTAGAGCACGCGGTCGAGCTTGAGAATGCCCGTCTCCTTATCCAGCTCATATTTCGCCTTGCTGCCCTTGGGGATCTCGATGAGCGCTTCAAACGATTTTGCGGTGATGCGCTTGGGATCGATGTCATGCCAGATGTTCATAAAAGACCTCCGTGGCTATATTTTAGCATATTTTTAGCGCCGCCGCAAGGTCATGAAAGTAATTTTTCGAAAAAAATTCGGAAAAGCGGAAAATATACTTTGACATTCGTGCAGATTTGTGGTAAAATCTAATGCGTCCGAATGCGGGAGACCTCTTTGCGGAAGGACGACAACTGAAAACCTTGCATGGCAAGTTTTTTGGGGAAAAGACGGCGTGACCGTCCGACAGGCAGAAGTACCCAAGAGGCTCAAGGGGCTCCCCTGCTAAGGGAGTAGTACCGAGTAAGGTAGCACGAGTTCGAATCTCGTCTTCTGCGCCAAGAAAGGGCACCCGTTTGTGGGTGCCCCTTTTTGACGCAGAAGACGAGTAAGCAGAAATCGTGAATTTTCACGAGTTCGCGCGAGGAGACAGACGACGTCTGTCTGTTTTTCTGCCCTACCCCTCTCTGTCGACGAAGCTTTCGAGTCCGCAGGACGAAGAAAATCTCGCCTGCGCCAAGTGAAACCTAAATTGAACTAATATGTTCGGTTTAGGTTTTTTCTTTTGCCCTCGAAGGACAGGACGGGCGGCGGTTTATGCCGCGAAAGGCTCTTGACATGAGAAAGACGTGCGGTAGGCTGTTTGCCAAAGGCAAGAAAAAAGCCCCGCAGGGGCGGGATACTTGGCGCATTGCCATAAATACCGCACGTCTGCGAGGCTCGTGTCAAGAGCACCGTGGAATAAATAGCCGCCCGTTAAAGGCGTAATTCTATCCGTATCGGACGGAGTACGGGTTCTTTGCGGTTGTGTATCATGCACGGCATAATTCCCGTTTCAGAGGCAAAAGAAAAGCCCTGACTGTCGTCAGGACTTACTCTCAAAGGGCTGTTGAAGTAGATTTCGATTTTATCGTCAAAGAGGACGATTTGCTTTATCAGAAAGTTGATGAGCATTTGCGGTTCGAGGCGCAACGCCTGTTCGTAGTATTCGCGGATTTCCCGCTCCGAAAGCAATATCCGCGTCTTGCTTCGCTCGGTGACGATTTTCCGTTCCAATTCTTCAAGTTTCAGTTCAAGTTCTTTCAATCGCTTTGTCGTGGTATTCGTCACAACGCCTTGCTCTATCGCGGACATGATATTGTCAATCACTCTCTGCGTATGCCGCTTCTCTTTCAAAAGCGCGTTCTCACAAGATTTGTCTTTTACCAAGGTTTCCTGCGCTTCCGATAAGCCGCGTACCATGCGTTTGATGACGTCGGGCTTGGAAAGTTCTTTGACGATGCAGTCGATGACGAAGTTTTCAAGCGTTTCCTTGCGTATCATAGACTTCTTGCAATCGCTCCCGCGCTTCCGTCCGAGGCATTTATAATAGCGCACCACTTGCCCGTTCGACCCCGTTCCCGTTTCCGCACTGATAGGAGAGCCGCAATAGCCGCAGATGAGTTTGTGCCGCAATAGATATTTGACCTCGGTACTTCGCTTGCCGTATTTGTTTTTGGCGACCATAGCCCGCACGCGTTCAAAGGTTTCCGTCGGAACGATTTGCGGGTACATATTCTCAAATGTTTCCCCGCCGTGATGATATCCTCATCTTCGGCGAGAGAGCTTGCAAGGCATGGGATAAAACATAAAATACATCATCAAAATCATACGGGGAGAGCGCGAGGCACCCCTTTTTGTTTTCTTGCTTTTCAGAATCCATTCTGCTATAATTGCTTTGATGAAGAAATTCCTTATTTTTACAGGAGATCAATATGAAAGTCATTGCCAAACAGAGAAACAGTAAAATGTGCGCGATCTGCGGCTTGGATAACGTCTATGGCGTCCGCGCTCCCTTCTATTCCATGGAAGACGGGAGCGTCGCGACCCTCTTCTCTTACCGCGAAGAGCATCAGAGCTACCCGGGGCGGGTCCACGGCGGTCTCATCACCGCCATGCTCGACGAGATGGGTCTGCGTGCTCTTTGGGCGAAGGAAGGCGGGGAATTCACCTACGGTGTGACGCTTTCCCTCGAGACAAAGTACAGAAAGCCCGTGCCTTACGGCGTTCCTCTTGTCGGGCGGGGGAAGGTCGTGCGCGAGACGGGGAATTTCCTCACCGCGGAATGCTGTATCATGGATGAAAGCCGCACGGTGCTTGCCAATGCGACGATCAAATACCTCAAACTGACGCCGCAGCAGATCCGCGAAGGCGTCGACGAGCACGAGGAGATGTGTTACCTCATCGAGGACGGCATCTCCGAGATCGCCCTGCCTGTGTAACTGCGGTGCTCCGCTTGCTTTATTTAGGGGCGGTCCCTGCCGTCGTGTTCATGCAGAGCGTAGCGAAGCATCCCATTAGGCTTACGGGACAGGTGCGTCCTCTCGGCTCCCCTGTAGGGGAGCTGTCGAGCGAAGCGAGACTGAAGGGTTTTTGAAGTTACGGCGGCAGGGACCGCCGTAACCCCGTCGCGCCTGCCAGCGCTCCTGTCGCGGCGCAGCTCACAGCCCACTGGGCTGTTGAGCAGAACTGCGCCGCTCCACCCTCTGTCACTCGCTTTGCTCGTGACATCTCCCCTGTGAGGGGCGACAAGAGAATGCGGTGACCCACACCCCTACCCGTCTCCCATGGAGAGGGGTAGGGAAATATAGTTGCAATTCGGAGAGAACTGTGCTACAATACGGGCGATGAATGTCGTACGGCTGAATGCGTATGCAAAACTCAATCTGACCCTCGACGTCACGGGACGGGAAAACGGGTTCCATACGATCGATTCCCTCGTTGTCACCGTCGACCTCTGCGACAGGGTCGTGCTGAAACGGCGGAAGGATAGCTTGAGTTCCGTCTCCATGCACGGCATGGGAAGCGAAAACATTCCCCCCGAGGAGAACAACGCCCTCAAAGCCGCGGAAGCCTTCTCGAGGACCTTCGGGACGGGCGGAGCGGACATCACCGTCCATAAAAACATCCCCGTGGGCGCGGGTCTCGGCGGGTCCTCGGCGGACGCCGCCGCTGTCCTTCTCGGCATGAAAAAGCTGTACGGGGTCTCGGACATGGTCGAGGTAAATTCGCTCGCGGACAATTTGGGAAGCGATACGAAGTACCTCATGACGGGCGGGCTTGCCCGCATGCGGGGGCGGGGGGAAAAGCTCCTCTTTCTCGGGGAGCCGCCCTTGATGTGGTTTCTTCTGATCTGTCCCGACGAGGGCGTCTCAACAGCGGCTTGCTATGCACAGTACGACCTGCGCGGCGAGACCTTCTCCCCCGTCACCGAAAAGGCGGCGGAGCGGATCGAAGCGGGCGATCTCCCCCATGCGGCGCGGTACTTTTCCAATCATCTCTATGGGGCGGCGAAAGAGCTTGCGCCGACCGTTGAAAGCGCCTATCTCGCGGCAAAGGGGTTCTCCCCGCTCGGGGCGGCGATGACGGGGTCGGGCAGTGCGTCGTTTGCCCTCTTTGAGACGAGGGAACTTGCGGAGTGGGCGAAGAGCCGCTACCGCGGGAAGGGACGGGCGATCCTCGCAAAGAGCGTCTGCCCGCAGACCTTCAAGGAATACAACAACCCCTTTGTCCTCACCGAGGACGAGGGAAAAGGAGAATCATATGGAAGAAAGGATCCTCGATGAGGACGAAAACAGGGGCATTACCATCAAGAGGACGGCGGACGGCGAGACGGACGCCGTGGAAGGGACGGACGGCGAGGAAGAAGTCGCCTTTGACTTCCCCGAAGAGTATGACGAATCGCTTGCGGGCATGTCGCAGGCGCAGGTCGAAGAGGAGCTTGCCCGCCGCGAGAAGGCGAGGCAGGAAGCGCTCGAGACGTGCCGAAAGTTGATCGAGGACGGAAATTCCCTGCTCGCGCAGGAGAAATTTGCGGAAGCGGAGGAAAAATTCGCGCAGGCGACCGTCTATGACGCGGACAGCGAAGAGGCGGTCGGCGGGCTGTTCGCCGCGGCGACGAAGAACTTCACCGACACCGAACGACTCTACAGCGCCGAACGCGCCGAGGACCTCGGGCGGCTCGCGGCGGGACGCAGGATCGTCACGGAAAAGCTCGGCGAAAGGCTGCGCGGGGAAGAGAAGGCGTTCCGCGAAGAGGCAGATGCCCTGATCCCCGCCGTGCGGGAGAAACAGGAGACGCGGCGGGAAGCGTTCGCCGCAAACAAGAGATACTACATCATCTGGACGTGCGTATCCCTCTTTCTTGCGGCGGCGTTTGCGATCGCGGCTGCCATTTCCGCAGACAACATCCTGCGGGTGAAGGAGAGCACGGTCCCCTTGGCGCTGACGATCGTGTTCAGCGTGCTGACCTTTGCCGCCGCGACGATGTCGGCTGTTTTCTGTGCGAAGCTCGTCGGTGCGAACAGGCTCTGCCGCGAAAACGAAAAGCTCGATTCCACCAAGGACGGCGCAAGGCTCGCGGAACTCTATCAGAAGCTCGACGTCCTCGACGTCATCTTTGAAGAGGAAGAATAAAATTCGGAAAGACGCCCCCTCGGTCGCGGGTCCCGCGACCGAGGGGGCGTTCTCATAATTTGGAAAATAGTTACAAAATTCGTTCGGAAATTTCAAGATCGGTCTTTACAAGCGGGAATTTTGGGTGTATAATGGCGGTGGAAAAGTGTTGCGGGATAGATCCCCGCGGGAACGGAGGTTTCATATGGAATTGATTCACGAAAGCGCAGGCAAAAAACTGTACCGCGACGGCAACCGTCTCATCAAGTCCTTTGACGAGAGCTATTCGAAGGCGGGCATCCTCAACGAGGCGCTCAACCAGGCGCGGGTCGAAGAGACGGGTCTCAACATCCCCAAGGTGCTCGGCGTCGAGGTCATCGACGGGAAATGGTCCCTCATCTGGGAGTTCATCGAGGGGGACACGCTCGAGGATCTCATGCGGAAGAATCCCGACAAAACCGACGAATATCTCGAGTTTTTCGTCGATCTGCAGATCAGGATGAGCAAAGAAAAAGTGCCCCTTCTCGGACACTTGCGCGACAAGATGCACGCAAAAATTTCGGCGAGCGCCTTCCCCGCGACCGTCCGCTATGACCTGCACGTGCGGCTCGACGGACTTCCCCGACACAACAAGCTCTGCCATGGCGATTACCAGCCGTCGAACGTCGTCATCACAAAGGACGGCACGCCCTACATCATCGACTGGTCGCATGCGACGCAGGGAAACGGTTCGGCAGACGCCGCGCGGACCTATCTCATCTTCAAACTGCAGCGGCGGAACGACCTCGCGGAAAAATATCTGCGCCTCTTCTGCTCCAAGACGGACACGGCGATCCAGTACGTGCAGCGCATCCTGCCCATCGTGGCGGCGTCGCAGTCGGTGAAGAACAGACCCGAAGAGGCGGAATTCCTCGCAAATTGGGTCAATGTGTGCGATTGGCAGTAACTCTGTGTACAAAGTCCCGCAGGTCGGAGAGATCCGCCTGCGGGCTTTTTTTAGTCGTACATGCCGATCCGCGGCAAAAAATGCTCAAATATGACGTTGTTTACGAAGTTTCGCGACCAATTTTCCTCTTCGGGGGAACGGACGACCCACGCGAGTTTCAGCCCCTTGAAACGGGAGACTTTCCCGCGCGGGAGATCCTCTTTGCGATAGCTCAAAAAGTCGGGCTTCACGAGGAAATTGAAAGGCATGTGCTTGACCGTGTAGCCGCGGATGCCGCGTGCGACCCCCTTTTCCGCCGTCCCGAGGATCCCGCAAGGGACTTCGGGACAGATTTTTTTGTACGCTTTGACATAGAAGGGGTCGAAGGACTGGACGGCGTAGTTCCCGCGGTAGTCCTTCAGTTCGTCGGAAAGCGCGGCTGCGATCTCCTTGCCCTTGACGTTCGGCATGCTCTTGATCTCAACGAGGAGCGGGACTTTCCCGTCTACCGCCTGCAAAAGTTCGGAAAACAGCGGGATATGTGCGATTTCAGCGCCGTTTTGGGACTTGAGAGCGAGTGAGCGGAGTTCCGCATCCATGCATTCGGAGACGGGACGGGGGTCCCCCGTCATGCGGAGAAGGGTGTCGTCATGAAAGACGACGAGCCGCTTGTCCTTGGTGAAACGGACGTCCGTCTCGATCGCGTAGCCCCTCTCCATGGCGGCGAGGAAGGCAGGCAGGGAGTTTTCGGGCTTTGTTTCGTCATGCAGCCCGCGGTGCGCAATGGGTGTTTTGATCAAAAATTCTGCATCCATGTTCTCATTTTACCACAATGGGGTCGAAAAATCAAGTACATTCGGAGAAATTGAGTGAGAAATTCGGGACAGGATGAGGAAAATGCGGTAACCCACACCCCTACCTTTGGGCGGCAGGGACCGCCGCAAAGCCCTTCGGCGATGCCACGCCTCATGTCGCGGCGCAGCTCACAGCCCACTGGGCTGTTGAGCAGAATTGCGCCGCTCCACCCTCCCATGGAGAGGGTATGCTCGCTGCCCCTTTTAGGGGAAGTGGCGAACGCAGCGAGCCAAAGGGGTTAAACCCCTCTGTCACTCGCTTTGCTCGTGACATCTCCCCTATGAGGGGCGACAAGAGAAATAAGGTGACCCACTCCCTGTCGCGTTGCGACATCCCTCTCCCTTGGAGAGGGTAAGAGTCCCCCAAAACGGGGACGGTAAGAACATTGTAAAATTTCGTTGCAATCTCGGGCAAAAAACGTTATAATAGAGATATGGCACGTCCCAACCGAAATCTACGGAATTTTTGCATCATCGCCCATATCGACCACGGCAAGAGTACCATTGCCGACCGTATCATGGAGCTGACGGGGCAGGTCTCCAAGCGCGACATGGAAGAACAGCTCCTCGACAGCATGGATATCGAGCGGGAGCGCGGCATCACGATCAAGCTCGCGCCCGTCCGCATGTACTATACCGCGCTCGACGGACAGGAGTATGAATTCAACCTCATCGACACCCCCGGGCATGTCGACTTTACCTATGAAGTTTCCCGTTCCCTCGCCGCATGCGAGGGAGCGATCCTCGTCGTGGATGCGACGCAGGGCGTGGAAGCGCAGACGCTCGCAAACGTCTATCTCGCCCTCGAAAACAACCTCGAGATCGTGCCCGTCATCAACAAGATCGACCTCTCTTCCGCCCGCATCGACGAGACCAAGGCGGAGATCGAGGACGTCATCGGGCTGGACGCCTCGGAAGCGCCCTGCGTTTCGGCGAAGGAAGGCACGAACATCCGCGACATCCTCGAGGCGGTGGTGAAGTTCGTCCCGCCCCCCGAAGGGGACACCGATGCCCCTCTCCGCGCCCTCATTTTCGACAGTTATTACGACAATTACAAGGGCGTCATCCTCTTTGTCCGCATCAAGGACGGGAGCGTGAAGGTGGGAGACAAGATCAAGTCCTGTCTCTCGGACAAGACGTACGATGTGACGGAAGTCGGCGCATTCTCCCCGCAGCTGCAGCCCAAGAGCATTCTCCTTGCGGGGGAAGTCGGCTATATCGCGGCTTCCATCAAGTCCATCGAGGACGTCGCCGTGGGCGACACGGTCATTCTTGCGGAAAAGCCCGACACACCCCCTCTTCCCGGCTATAAAAAAGTCCAGCCCGTCGTCTTTTGCGGCATCTATCCGCTCGACGGGAGCAAGTTCCTCGACCTCAAAGAGGCGATCCTCAAGCTCAAGCTGAACGATGCTTCCCTCATCTTCGAACCCGATAACTCCGTCGCGCTCGGCTTCGGCTTCCGTTGCGGCTTTTTGGGACTTCTGCACATGGAGATCATTCAGGAGCGCATCGAGCGGGAATTCAACCTCGACATCATCACGACCGCGCCGTCCGTCTCCTATCTTGTCCACAAGACGGACGGGACGGAGTTCTACGTCGACAACCCCTCTCATCTTCCGCCCGTCTCCGAGATCGAGTCCATGGAAGAGCCGATCGTGAAGGCGGAAGTGTATTCTCCGCCCGACTATCTTGGCTCCGTCATGGAGCTGTGTCAGGACAAGCGGGGCGTGTTCAAGGACATGACCTATCTTGACGCGCGGCGGGTGAAGCTCGAATACCTTCTCCCCCTCAATGAGATCGTGTATGACTTCTTTGACGAACTCAAGTCGCGGACGAAGGGGTATGCAAGTTTTGACTATGAACTCTCGGGCTATCAAAAGAGCAGGCTCGTGCGGCTCGACATTCTGCTGAACGGGGACATCTGCGACGCGCTCTCGACGATCGTGCACGAGGAACGGGCGTATGCGCGGGGCAGGACGCTGTGTGAAAATCTGAAGGACGCCATTCCCCGCCAGCTCTTCGAGATCCCCGTGCAGGCTGCGATCGGCGGGAAGATCATCGCGCGGGAGACGGTGAAGGCGGTCCGCAAAGACGTCCTCGCAAAGTGCTACGGCGGCGACATCACGCGGAAGAAGAAGCTCCTCGAAAAACAGAAGGAAGGCAAGAAGCGCATGCGGCAGATCGGCACCGTCGAAGTCCCCTCTGAAGTGTTTATGGAGATTTTGAAAACGAATAAAGATAAATGATTTCGAACGATTTTGTTTTTTCCGTCCGCCCCTTGCCCACCCCTTGAGGGGTGGGTGCCCCCGAAGGGGGCGGAAGGGGTGTCCTTCAAAACAAAATACGTTCGAGCGATCTTACTTTGTTCATCAATCAAGTCACTCCGAAAACGTTATTTGTACGGACATTAAGCCTACGGTAGGGTACCGCGTCGCGACACTGCGCAGTTTGCGCGGCTTTGCGGAAACGCAAAGCCGTCGCCTGAAACGCAGGTCGCTCCTTTTCCAAAAAATCTTGCTTCGCAATATTTTTTGGATGTCCTTGGCTTTGGCGGGGCGCTACGCGCAGGGATTTAGAATGTCCCCCCCACCACCCGCTGCGCGGGAGCCTCCCCCCCGAAGGGGTAGGCTTACCCCCTCCGTGGGAGGGGGATGTCGCAACGCGACAGGGGGTGGGTCACCGCATTCTCTCGCTGCCCCTATTAGGGGAAGTGACCCGTAGGGGCAAAGGGGTTAAACCCTTCAGTCTCGCTTCGCTCGACAGCTCCCCTAATCCACCCCGCAAAAATACTTTGTCTTTTTGCGGGGACCCCGAGGGGCGCCAAGGGTGAAAATACGTCATTCATCCCCTTACACCATCATTTTTAATTCAACAACGATGTCATTCGATGGATCCGTCTATGAATATCTGAAAACTGTGCCGAGGGGGAAAGTCGTCACCTACGGCATGATCGCGCATGCGATCGGGCATCCGCGGGCGGCAAGGCAGGTCGGAAATGCGCTCCACCGCAACCCGACGCCCGTCGTCATCCCCTGTCACCGTGTCGTTAACCGCGAGGGACGGCTCGCCCCCGCGTTCGCCTTCGGCGGACCGGAAGTGCAAGCAAGCCTTCTCCGCGCCGAGGGCGTCGAAGTCAAGGACGGCTACGTCGACCTTGCGGTCTATTGCTGGGAGGGCAAATAAATGAGCGGGATCTACATCCATATCCCCTTTTGCAGACAGAAATGCACCTACTGCGACTTCACTTCGTTCCCGAACAAGCTGAATTTCGCAGAGGCATATATGGCATGTCTCTATAAGGAGATCGAGCTGCGCGGAAAGGAGCTGGAGAAGGAGACCTTTGACACCGTCTATTTCGGCGGCGGGACCCCTTCCGTCATCGATCCGAACTACATCTACGGTGCGATGAAGCAGATCAAGAAGTGTTTTCATCTCACCAAAGACCCCGAAGTCACGATCGAGATGAACCCCGGCACGGTCAGCGAGAACAAGATCGCGATCTACAAACGGGCGGGGATCGACCGCTTCTCCGTGGGACTGCAGACCGCCATCGACGCCCAGCTCGAAAACCTCGGCAGGATCCACAACGTGCGGGACTTTCTCTACTGCGCAAAGCTTCTGAAGGGAGAGAACTTCTCCGCCGACGTCATGCTCGGACTCAAGGGACAGACCCAAGAGGACGTCCGAAAGACGATCGAGATCGCGACGGAGAGCGGCGCAAAGCACATCTCGATGTACGCGCTGACGCCCGAGGACGGCACGCCCATCTATACGGACTACCTCAACGGCGAACTGCCCGACGGCGACGAGGTGCGTGCGCTCTATGACTATGGCTATTCCCTCTTGAAGCAAAAGGGCTTTCTGCGCTATGAAGTGAGCAATTTCTGCAAGAAGGGATATGAGAGCCGTCACAATCTCAACTATTGGCGCAGGGGGGAATACATCGGTCTCGGCGTCTCGGCGAGCAGTTTCTTCTACGGGAGACGGTTCACGAACACGTTCGACCTCGATGAGTACATGAAATGTATCCTCTCGGGCTTTCTCCCCGTCATCGAGAATGAAAAAGTGGAAGGGACGGACGCGAAGTTTGAATTTGTCATGCTTGCGCTCCGCACCGCCGAGGGGATCTCCGCCGCGCGGTACAGAGAAGCGTTTGGGAGCGACTGGAAGGACGATTTTTCCGCCGCTTATGCAAAGAACAGCGCGTATTTTGAGACGATCGGCGACAGGACGTTCCTCAAAGAGGAGTTCCTGTACGTCCAGAACCAAATTCTGATGGACTTTATCGAACTGCAGTGACCCACCCCCCTACCCCCTCCCGTGGAGGGGGGAAGACAAGGACTTTGGGCGGCAGGGACCGCCGCAAAGGAGATTCCCGCGTAGCAGGTGGCACGGGGCACCAAGGGGAATCATGTTCAAAATAACACAGGAGCAACAAAAGAAAATGAAGATCGCCATGACGGGCGTCAGCGGAAATATGGGAAGAGAGGCGCTCAAACAGACCCTCGAACTCGGCAACGTCCAATTCGTCCGCGTCCTTCTCTCATGGAGAAAACGCAACAATAAACTCGCAAAAAAGCTCAAAAAACAGTACGGGGACCGCATCGGGATCGTGCGCGGTTCCGTCGCGGATAAAAATATCTGCAAGGCGCTCGTTGCGGGCATGAACTACGTCGTCCACATGGCGGCAGTCATTCCGCCCCGCTCGGACAACGACTTCGAGGCGAGCGAAGAGTGCAATCTCACGGGCACGATGGCGCTTGCGGACGCCGTCTTTGAGGAAGATCCCCAGCCCAAGTTCATCCATATCTCCACGGTCGCCCTCTACGGCAACCGCAACGAGAAGCATCCCTTCGGCAGAGTGGGCGATCCCCTCATCATCTCCCCCTTCGACACCTACGCCATGCACAAGCTCAAGGCGGAGCGGTACGTTCTGGAACGGGGCATCAAGACCTTTGCCGTGCTCCGCCAGACGGCGATGCTCCACCCGAACATGCTAAACGACAACGTCAGCGACGGCTTGATGTTCCATACCTGCGTCAATGCCCCCTTGGAATGGGTCAGCTCGCGGGACAGCGGCTATCTCATCAAGCGCATTCTCGAGCGCGATTCCGCCGCGGAAGTCCCCGAATTCTGGTGCAAAATCTACAACATCGGCGCGGGAAAGAAGGGCATGGCGACGGGCTATGACACCTTCAAATACGGATTCGGACTCATCGGCGGCTCGGCGGAGAAGTTTTTCAGACCCGAATGGCTCTCCCGGCGCAATTTCCACGGTCTGTGGTACTATGACGGGAATGAACTCGAGGAACTCTTTCACTATCAAAGGGACGGCATGGAGAGCTATTGGCAGGAGATCGGGCGTCGGCACAAGCTCTTCAAGCTCGCCAAGATCGTGCCCAAAAAACTCATCGACCTCTTCCTCTTCCGCAGGCTCCTCAAGACGCCGAACGCGCCCATGTATTGGAAAAAATCGGGCGACGATGCGCGTGTTTACGCCTATTTCGGTCCCGATGAAGTCCCGACGGACTGGAAGGACGTCAAGCTCATCGCAAAGGGAGATTTCGGCGACTATGACGAAATGCGCGAGGTGAAAAACGCCGTTCTCCTCGATCACGGCTACGACGACAGAAAGCCCCTCTCCGACTGGACGAGGGACGATCTTGAGAGCGCGGCAAAATTCCGCGGCGGAGAATGCCTTTCGGCGGACCCGAAAGACCCCTACAAGGCGGCGAAATGGAGATGCCACGACGGGCACGAGTTCACCCTTTCTCCCTTTACCGTGCTGAAGGGCGGGCATTGGTGCCCCGTCTGTAGCTGCCCCGCCCCGTGGGACTTCGACCGTCAGGCGAAGTTTTCCCCCTATCTCGCACAAGTCTGGTATGACAGCCACGTCAAAAATGAGGACATGTGTTACGATTTGGACGGAAAAACGCCCATCATGCGACACATAGAGGAGCACGAATGAAGATCGTCTGCTGCTGTTTCTCTGGGACGGGAAACACGAAACATGCCTGCGAGGCGCTGCTGTCGGAATTGGAAAAACGCGGACATATGACGTCGTTTTGCCCCATTCGGGCGGATGCGGACCGTCCCGAAACGGACGGGTGCGACTGCCTCATCGTCGGCTACCCCGTGCACGGGTTCAACGCCCCGAAGCCCGTCCTGAAGTTTCTGAAATCGCTGAAAAAGACAAAAAATGCGACCCCATGTTATCTTTTACGGACGTCGGGGGAGCCGCTGCGGCTCAATGACGCCTCGGGGATCACGCCGAGACGCATTCTGAAGAAAAAGGGGTACCGCGTCTTGGGAGAGTTCCACTACGTGCTCCCCTACAACATCATCTTCCGTCATTCGGACGGCATGGCGTCGAGAATGGAGCTTGACCTCATGCGCCGCCTTCCCGAGGACGCCGAAAGAGTCGCCGCCCTCTCCGAACGGAGAGTGAAGGTGGGACCGTTCCGCCGCTTCGTCTCCCTCGTCTGCAGGGTCGAACACACCGCAATGCCCGTCATCGGCAGACATTTCAAGGTGACGGAGAAGTGCATCGGCTGCGGAAAGTGCGCTTTGGTGTGCCCGCAGGGGAATATCCGCATGGAACAGAGCAAGCCCCGCTTCGGAAAGACGTGTGCGGGGTGCATGGGCTGTGCGTTTTCCTGCCCGCAGGACGCCGTCCGCCCTTCCCTCTTCAACGGGTGGAAAGTCAACGGCGCCTACTCCTTCGACGCTCCGCCCGCGACGGACGAGGAAGTCTGCAAGTACTGCCGCAAGGCATATCTGCGCTATTTCCACGAGAGCGAACAAAGCCACGACCGCCCGTGTTGAGAATGTACCCTGAAATGTGAATATATGCGGTAGCGCCCGCCGACTTTCGTCGGCGGGCGCTACGCTATTTCATACCTTTCTGATTTCACGATCGTTTATTTCGCAATTGAGTAAGTGATTTTCTTGTCTATAAGAAATTTTTCGGCGTAGGAATTTTCGGGAACGAGAAGTTCGGGCGAGCCGATCATCGCAAAATTCACTTTGTCGATCTCTTCGAGCGAAGCGGGGAAAATGATCTTTTTGAAGGCATAGAAACAGATCGTGCCCGCGCCGATCCTTTTGACGCCTTCCGAAATGACAAGCGTATCCCCGAATACGGCGACAACGGACATGGTTTCGCGTTCGATGAGGCAGCCGCCTTCGGCATACTAATAGGGATTGTTTTCATCGACGATGATCTTGGGATGCGTATCGAGTTTTTGCAGGAAAAACCCCTCGTAGATCTTCTTCACGGAAGCGGGAAGATAGAGCTTTTCGATGTCGCTTCCGCCGAATGCACGGACGCCGATCTCTTCCACGCCTTCGGGAATGCGGACTTCGCCCTTCACATCTTCAAGCATATTGAATGCAAAATCGAAAATACGCTTTACAGAGCCGTCGGAGGGGATCTTTGCGCCCTTTGCGGCGACGAGAAGGGTGCCCTTCTTCTTGCTGATGAGGCAGTTGTTCTTTCCATAGAATACGGGGTTCCCCTCTTCGACTTCGACAGATTCGAGTTCGCCGAAAAAGCCGACATATCCATCGACATTGAAGCCTTCCGCTTCTTTGGGAATAAAGAGGTGCTTTTCGTCTTCTTTGTCAAGTTCTACGATCACGTTGTTTTCGATCTTCATACATTCCCCTCATAATTTTTTGTAGACGGAGTATCATTAGACTCTATCGCTACTTTGCCCATACGTCTAAGACATACGATAATTTGAAATCTATTCCATTTCGACTCATCTTTCGCTATGTTGTCTTGGGCAATTTCCAATGCAGTGGTAAAACACTCTTTTGCTTGCGCCAAATTCTTCCTGTGGGACAATAAGATATTCCCTTGTCCAGTGTAATAAAAAACCACAAAATTACTATATTCTTTCTGTATGGAATTTAGACGCTCTGCGCAATCAAACATACCTGCATTAATGACTCCAGCCATGATGCGTCTCAATATTCTTCGTGCAAAAATGCTTTCAGTTGAAGGCAGACCTCTGCTCCGTACAGGATCTCCTTCTCCCGCCGCTCCTCGGAAAGTTCCAACCCGAACGAACCGTCGAGATGCTTGATTCCGGGCGCCGTGACCCACTCGTAATCGATGATCTCGGCAAGCAGGGTCACGTTTCCGTAGTCGAGCGTGTCGTTGATGAACCCGTGCTTGTGCAATACTGCGACATGGTTTGCAAGCACCTGTGCGAATTTTTGCGTGAAATCCGCCCGCGGGATCCCCCAATAGCGGCAACTTTCTCCAATCGCCCGCTCCCGCTCTTCTTCGGTCAGATACGTGAGGTCGGCAACGCGGTACGGACTCTTGACTTGCGTATAGATCAGGCAGGGGTCGACGAGCGCACCGTTCTTGAAGGTTACATCGGAAAGGAATCGATACCTTTCGGGAATGGGCGCATCGCAGATCCTCTTATAATACAAGACTTGCGGAAATTCATCCGAGAATTTTTCGATCTCACGGCTCACCGCGCTTTCCCGTTCGGCAGAACTGCGCGGATATAAACCGAAGATGAGTTCTTCGTCCTTCTTGGAATGATACACTTGCGGACCGCCGTAGGTCCAGCCGCCGCCCTTGACGGAGAGCCAATCGTGCTCCCCTCTTTGGATCGCGACCGCCCGCCCGTGGACGGGTGAAATGACGAGCGCCCCTGTATTTTCATAGAGAAACCCGTCGGGCAAAAACATTCGCCCGAGAGATTCGCTTCCGAATACCTTGAATGTTTCTTTTTTCATACGTTTCTCCTGTCGGGAAAAATCCGTCGGGCACATTGCCCGACGGACCCTGTTTGACTCAGCCGTTTCTTGCATTTCTGCCGCAGTTGTAATCATTCCATTTGCTGCAACCGACCATGTTGGCAGCGCTCTGGCTGACGACCTTCGTGATCTTCAACATCTCGCTCTCCTCCTTTTTTCGTATTTATCAATAGGTTTTTCGCCTTTGACATCAACATTCCTCGACCCTGTTGACGGTGAAAAATTCGCCTTCATACTGCTTTTTGAACTTGTAGCTCGCCTCTGCCCTGTCGGAGGCAACGACGATAGTACAGGAAAGTCTTGTCCCCCATCCCATTGTTTTATCTCCGCATGTTCCCGTCAGCGCGTCTGCAAGTTGTCGAGCAAGCGGTTGAGCTGTGCCAGTGTTTTTGCCTTTGTCAAATCGTCCACCGTTGCATATTCGGAAGTAACGACGCCGTTTCTGCGCTTGAATGCCCCGAACTCTTCGCATTGTTCAGGGCTGCACAAGATGAGTGCGGCATTCGCCTTTGCCCGATAAAATTGCACCCCGTCGTTCGGATCGGCGCTGGATTCGCCGAGCCAAGGGTTGTAGATCTGGTGATGCTCGTCCAAAATATCCTCGTCGGAAAGATTGTCAATATAATCCGACGTAAATATCATGGAAACAACCAGCGACATCGTATTCATACTGGCTTTATGATCGACGCTCAAATAGTTCCCCGCAAAGACGAGCTTGCGGTTGATGGCGACGATGTCTCCGGCTTCATCATAGCGATAGGCAACGCCTTTATCTTTGATCCAACTCTGCACGCCCGAAAAACCGTAATAATAGAATTCGTCATTCACCTGACTTGCGGGCACGCCGAATCCCCCTTCGCTTCTCGGCGCCGTGAAGAGCGCCATCGCATACGCTACACGGATCTCCTCCGCCTCGATCTCGGATGAAACATTCCAGAGTTCATCCATGACGGATGTCAGCTCTTTGAGGCTCATCGCACGATACTTTTGCTTGAACTGCTCCCGCAGCTGCTGTTCCTTTTTCTTTTTTCCGAAGTTGAAAAGTCCCATATTTCATCTCCACCTGTGATAAATTTCAAGTCGGATAAGACTTGCTTGCCGACATTATAACAAGTCTTTTTTTACTTGCGCATACTATAATTTAGGTATGAAGTTTGCCACACGGTTAAGGGAATTGCGAACAGAAAGAAAAATGAGCCAGATGGATCTGGCGCACGCAACGGGGATCAGTCAATCGGCGATCGCAAAGTGGGAGCTTTCAAAGACGGAGCCGACCGCGTCCTCGCTCATTGTTCTTTCGGAGTTTTTCGGCGAATCCGTTGACTATATTTTAGGCTTGTTGGACTGATGATCGAATGAAAAGAGGAAAGATCCCTTTGGATCTATGGAGTTCCGCCCGTTTGTCGGGATGCTTTCCGCATGACGAATGGAACGACACCCCTTCTGTCTCATCTTCGCCTCGACAGCTCCCCCTCAAGGGGGAGCCAAGAATTTTCGCCCCTGCCACCTCTCCGAGAGAGCAAACAATATGCAAAAAAGCACCCAAAGGGTGCTTTTTTGTGCGATATGTTGCGTTTTTTTATTCTTCGGAAGGGTCCTCGGGTTCGGCTTCGACGGGAACGTCGGCGGCGGTCTCCTCGGGCGCTTCCACTTCCGCCTGATCGTCGCGGTCGGTGACGGCGACGGTCGCGATGATGCCCGCCCTGACGTTCATGAGCCTGACGCCGCGCGTGTTCCTGCCGATCGAGGAGATCGTGTCGGCGTGCATCCGTATGATGACGCCCGCGCTCGTGACGAGGAGAATGTCGTCCGCGTCGGAGACGAGCTTCATCCCCGTAAGCGCACCCGTCTTTTCGTTGAATACGCCCGCCTTGATGCCCTTGCCCGCGCGGGACTGCAGTCTGTAGTCGTCGGGATCCGTCCTCTTTCCGTAGCCGTTTTCGGAGACGGTGAGAATATCATACCCCTCGCGGAGCACGAGCATGTCGACGACGCGGTCCTCTCCCTCGAGATTCATGCCGCGGACGCCCATCGTGTCCCTTCCCATCGGGCGGGCGTCGCTCTCCTTGAAGCGGATACACTTGCCCGAATGCGAGGCGAGCATGACTTCGTCGCCGTCCTTCACGAACCGCACGGCGATGAGTTCGTCCCCTTCGACGATCTTAATTGCGATCTTCCCGCTCTTGAGGATATGGTCGAACTCGGTGGCGGGCGTCTTTTTCACGAGACCCTCGCGGGTCGCCATGATGAGGTAGCCCTCTTCGTTCCCGAGGACGGGCAGAACTGCCGCGATGCGCTCTCCCGCCGACAGCGGAAGGAGATTGACGATGGCTCTTCCTCTCGCCTGACGGTTCGCCTCGGGGATCATATAACCCTTGATGGAGTACACTTTTCCGAGGTTGGAGAAGAACAAAATGGGCACATGGGTCGAGCAAATGAACATATCGGAGACGAGGTCGTCCTCTTTCGGCTTGTGTGCCGTGATGCCGACGCCGCCCCTTCCCTGCGCCTTGTACTCGGCGACGGGAATGCGCTTGACATAGCCGCCGTCCGTCATGGAAATGACGACGTCCTCTTCGTCGATGAGGTCCTCGTCCTCGATGTCGCCGTAGTCGACGGAGATCTCCGTCTTGCGCTCGGAGGGATATTTTGCCTTGATCGTCGTGAGGTCGTCGCGGATGATCTGCATGACTCTGTTCTCGTTTGCGAGGATGTCCTTGAGATCGGCGATCGTGAGGTGGAGCTGTTCGAGTTCTTCCTTGAGCTTTTCGACCTCGAGGGAAGTGAGGCGCTGCAGTCTCATCTCGAGGATGGCGTTTGCCTGCCGCTCGGAGAGTTCGAATGCCGATGTAAGCTTTGCGCAGGCGTCGTTCTTGTCGGCGCTCTCCTTGATGATCTTGATGACTTCGTCGATGTTGGCGAGCGCGAGCACAAGCCCTTCGACGATGTGCGCCCGCTCTTCCGTCTTTGAAAGGTCGTACTTCGTCCTGCGGCGGATGACGTCCTTCTGGTGCGCGAGGTAGTAGCTCAAGATGTCGCGGATGGAGAGGTAGCGCGGCTCGGTACCGTTCTCGACGAGGGCAAGCAGAATGATCCCGTCGGAGACCTGCAGATTGGTGTGCTTGTAGAGGGTGTTGAGGACGACCTGCGCGTTGGCGTCCTTCTTGCATTCGATGACGATGCGAAGCCCCTCTCTGCCCGATTCGTCGCGGATGTCCGAGATGCCCTCGACGCGCTTATCCTTGACGAGGTCGGCGATCTGGATGACGAGCTGCGCCTTGTTGACCTGATAGGGAATTTCTGTTACGATGATGCGGCTTCGGACATTCGCGCCCGTGCCGTGCTCTTCGATCTCGCATTTTGAGCGGATGACGATGTTCCCCTGCCCCGTCCTGTATGCCTTGCGGATGCCGCTTCTGCCCATGATGATGCCGCCCGTGGGGAAGTCGGGCGCGGGGATGAATTCCATGAGTTCCTCGACGGAGATGTCGGGGTTGTCGATCATGGCGATCGTGCCGTCGATGACCTCTGCAAGGTTGTGCGGCGGAATGTTCGTCGCCATGCCGACGGCAATGCCGTCCGACCCGTTCACGAGAAGGTTGGGGAAGCGGGCGGGGAGCACGGCGGGTTCCATCTCGATGCCGTCGAAGTTGGGGAAGAAGTCCACCGTCTCCTTGTCGAGGTCGCGGAGCATCTCGGCGGCGAGCTTGGTGAGCCTTGCTTCCGTATAACGCATGGCTGCGGGCGGGTCACCGTCGACCGAGCCGAAGTTGCCGTGCCCGTCCACGAGCGGGAAGTTGATGGAGAAGTCCTGTGCGAGACGGACGAGCGCATCGTACACGGAGCTGTCGCCGTGGGGGTGGAATTTCCCCATGACGTCACCGACGATACGGGCGCACTTTCTGTACGCCTTGTCGTTGTAGAGACCCATCTCGTGCATCGCATAGAGGATACGGCGGTGGACGGGTTTGAGACCGTCGCGGACGTCGGGGATCGCCCTCGATTTGTTGACCGCCATTGCATAGGCGATGAAGGAACGCTTCAGCTCGTCGTTGACTTCAACGTCGAGGATCTTGGTCATTTCGAGCGTCTTTTTGAATTCATCCGTAAGCTCCGGACTTGTTTCTCTCTTTGCCATAATATCTCCTTTCGTTAGGTGCTGTGAACACCCCTTCCGTCACGCGCTTTGCACGTGCCACCCACCCCTCAAGGGGTGGGCAAGGCGGACTCTTGGATCCCCCTTGAGGGGGAGCTCCGCCATAGGCGGTGAGGGGGTGTTGTATCATTCCAACTGTAAACTGTAAAGAATGACCTTCTTCACGCCCTCATAGTCCTTTGCGACTTCGTAGTTGGAAATTCGGATTACCATTATTCCGTGATCGTGAAAGAATTTCGTTCTGTCGGCATCATATCGCTCTTGTGCCTCTTCAAAATGTTGCGACCCATCCAGCTCTAATACCATCTTCTTTGACGGGCAATAAAAATCCGCGATATAATTCCCGATTACTTTTTGCCTTACAAACTTTACAGGTAAATATCGTAAGAACGTATGCCAAAGTTTTCTCTCTTCTTTCGTCATTGCCTTGCGCAATGATCTGGCGTTCTTGATAAGATGGGGATTGTATAGATCGTTCAATATGACACCCCTTCCGCCACGCGCTTTGCGCGTGACATCTCCCCTGCGAGGGGCGACAAGAGAATGCGGTGACCCACTCCCCTACCCCTCTCCCATGGAGAGGGTAAAGCCTACCTGGTGGTGGGGGGGAGAAAACCGAGCGGGCGGGGTCTTAAATATCGAGGTCGGTCACGAGGGTGGCGTTTTCTTCGATGAACTTGCGGCGCAGGGCGGGGCTTTCTCCCATCAGAAGGTTGAACATCTTGTCGGCTTCCATCGCGTCCGCCATGCTGACTTTGATGAGCGTGCGCGTGGCGGGGTTCATCGTCGTCTCCCAGAGCTGTTCGGTCGACATTTCGCCGAGACCCTTGTACCGCTGGTACTCCACTTTGTTGTTATTGGCGGCGTCGAAGAGGGTCTTTTCCTCTTCCGAATAGAGATAGACGTCCTCCGTCTTGCCCTTTACGGTCGCCTTGTAGAGGGGCGGTTTCGCCGAATAGACATGCCCGTGCTCGATGAGCGGACGCATGTAGCGGAAGAGGAAGGTGAGGAGCAGGATCCTGATATGGGCGCCGTCGACATCGGCATCGGTCATCGAGATGATGCGGTCATAGCGGAGCTTGCTCTCGTCAAAATCGTCTAAAATGCCGCAGCCGAAGGCGGTGATCATCGCCTTGATCTCGGCGTTCTCGAGGGCGCGGTTGAGGCGGACCTTCTCGACGTTCAGGATCTTGCCGCGGAGCGGGAGAATGGCTTGGAAGCGCCTGTCTCTGCCCTGCTTCGCCGTGCCGCCTGCGGAGTCGCCCTCGACGATGTAGATTTCGCAAAGCTCGGGGCGGCGGTCCGAACAGTCGGCAAGTTTCCCGGGGAGCGTCGTGGTCTCGAGGATCCCCTTTCTGCGCGTGAGTTCCCTCGCGTTCCGTGCGGCGTCCCTCGCCTTCTGGGCAGTGATGCAGCGGAGCACGAGTTCGCGCGTCTCGGACGGATGTTCCTCGAGATATTCCCCGAATTTATCGACGACCGCCTTGTTGACGAAGGGACGGATGAAGGAATTGTTGAGTTTATCCTTGGTCTGCGATTCGAATTGGGCGTTCTCGAGCTTGACGGAGACGACGGCTGTGATCCCTTCCCGCACGTCCTCGCCCGTCAGCTTGTCGGAATCCTTGAGGATGTTGAGCTTCTTCCCCGCGTCGTTGATGACCTTGGTAAGGGCAAGTTTCAAGCCTTCCACATGGGTGCCGCCGTCGATCGTGTTGACGTTGTTGGCGTACGAATAGACGACCTCGTTGTAGCTCTCGTTGTATTGCAGGGCGATCTCGCAGACGGTGGTGTCTTCCTGCGCTTCGAAGTAGAGCGGGGTCTCAAACAGGGTCTCCTGCCCTCTGTTCAACTCCTCGACGAGTTCGCGGATGCCGCCCTCGTAGCAGAAGGAGTCCTTCTTTTCCTTCCCTTCCCGCCTGTCCTCGAGCGTGATGGTCAGTCCCTTGTTGAGGAAGGCAAGCTCCTTGAGGCGGATCTTCAGCGTCTCATAGCGGAAGGTGATCGTCTCAAAGATCTCCGCATCGGGGAAGAAGGTCACCTTGGTGCCCGTCTTGTCCGTATCGCCGACGATCGCGAGCGAACGCTGGGGAACGCCGCGGTTGTAGACCTGTTTATAGACATGCCCGTTTTGGGAGACTTCGACTTCCAGCCATTCGGAGAGGGCGTTGACCGCCTTCACGCCGACGCCGTGCAGACCTGACGAGACCTTGTATCCCGAGTCGCCGCCGAACTTCCCGCCCGCATTGACCTTGGTAAAGACGACTTCGACGGTCGAGATCCCCTCCTTGGGGTGAATGGCGGTGGGAATGCCCCTGCCGTTGTCGACGACGGTGCAGCTGCCGTCGGGGTTGATCGTGACGTCCACGCGGGTGCAATAGCCCGCGAGCGCCTCGTCGATGGAGTTATCGACGACCTCGCTCACGAGATGATGCAGCCCCTTTTCGTCGGTGGAGCTTATATACATCCCGGGGCGTTTTCTGATGTGTTCCAGCCCGTCGAGCACCTGGATCTGTTCCGCGCCGTAGGCGGTTTCTACCTTATCGGACATAGAGTTTCTCCTTGCATGAAGTTGCGCATGAAATACGCGCGTACGCACGCGCGTACGCGCGTCGTATGACCATTATAACATAAGGAACGGGAAATGTAAAATAAAACGCGGCGATTTTTTTCGCCGCGAAGGAGTTTTTTGGGAAATTTTTGCCTTTTTTCGGCAGATTTCCCCTTTTTTCGACATTTTTGTTCAGAAGTCCATCCAAAGATAGGCGATCCGCCTGATCTCCTCGGCGGTCTCCGCCGCGAACAGCTTGCGTTTCGCCTCGGCGGCGTTGCGGATGCCCTTGAGGTAGAATGCCGCCATTTTTCGCATGTAGACGACCGCGAACCGTTCGCCGTAGCACGCTTCCGTCTCGTCGAGCTGGCGCAGGAAGAGGGGCAGAAGGGGCGGGGATTCCCGCTCGGTCAGTTCGCAGAACACGGCGGGACGGTAGAGCGCGGCGCGGGCGATCATGACCCCGTCCGCTCCCGTGCGGGAGAGGATCTTCTCCATATCCTTCTTGTTCCAGACGCCGCCGTTGGCGATGACGGGGATCTTGACCGCCGCCTTTGCCTCCGCGATCGAGGCATAGTCGCACGGTCCCGCGTAGATCTTGTCCCGCGTTCTGCCGTGGACGGTGATCATGCAGGCGCCCGCGCCCTCGCAGAGACGGGCAAATTCGGCGCATATCTTGTGATTTTCGTCCACGCCGACGCGGAATTTGACAGAGATCGGCTTGCCGCTCTTCACGCATTCGGAGATGACTTTTTCGGCGAGCGCGGGGTTCTCCATGAGGGCGCTCCCCTCGCCGTTTCGTACGATCTTTGGCATCGGGCAGCCCATGTTGATGTCGATGAGGTCGAAGTCCTTGAGTTCCTCGCTCTCGCAAGCCTCTCGCATGATCGCGGGGTCTGCGCCGAAGAGCTGTGCGGCGATCGGGTGCCGCTTCTCGGGATCGCTGTCGTGAAGGAGCAGGAGCTTCGTCTCCTCGTTCTTGTAATGCAGTCCCTTGGCGCTGACCATCTCTGTGAAGGAGAGCGCCGCGCCCAGCTCCTCGCACATCTTGCGGAACGGATAGTTCGTATAGCCTGCCATGGGTGCCAAAAAAACGTTGTTTTTCAGCCCCATTCCTGCAATTTCAAGCGCGTGCGGCATCTTTCGCTCTCCGATAGTATTCTTCTTTTTCTTGTTCGGTAAGGGAATGGACGTCCTTGCCGTCCGCGAGCACGAGACGCTCGTAGGCATTGTAGCGGGCGGCGGCTTTCTTGACCGTCTCGAGGAGCGCGAGTTCGCAGTCGCAGCCCGCCGCTCTCC
This sequence comes from uncultured Clostridia bacterium, assembly GCA_947626935.1. Taxonomy (GTDB): domain Bacteria; phylum Bacillota; class Clostridia; order Christensenellales; family Borkfalkiaceae; genus Gallimonas. The sequence goes on from CANQUD010000006.1 coordinate 53,974, forward strand.
CCAGCTCTACCGTGCAGAACAGGACGTCGCCGAGTTCCTCGAGGACGGCATCCTTGTCGCCGCGTTCCATCGCTTCCTTGAGTTCCCCGTACTCCTCGCGGAATTTGCGCTCGAAGTTCTCCACCGTCGCGGGGTCCCAGCCCCCTTTCTCCATGCGCTTTGCGATCTTCTGTGCGCGAAGGAGCGCGGGAAAGACCTGCGGGACGTCGTTGACGGCGTCCGAATAGGTCGTCTGGTGCTTCTCCGTCATCTTGTTCTTCTCCCAGACGGAGAGCGCACCGTCCGCGCCCGACGCCTTGTCCGTGCCGAACACGTGCGTGTGGCGGGTGATGAGCTTGAGACAGAGTTCGGAGAGCATGTCCGTCACCGTAAAGTTCCCCCGCTCTTCCTCGATGAGGGTGTGGAAAAGGGACTGCATCAGAACGTCCCCCGCCTCTTCCCGCATGCGGTCGGGATCCTCTCTGTCGATCGCGTCGACGAACTCATAGGCTTCCTCGATGGCGTTGATGCGGATGCTTTCATGCGTCTGGACCTTGTCCCAAGGGCAGCCGTCGGGGGCGCGGAGACGCTTCAGGATCGTGACGACGTCCTCGAAATCAAAGCGTGTTTTCGTCAATAAGTCCTGCTTTTTGAGCACGAGACCCGTCAGGAAGGAAAGTTTTTTGCGGTCGATCTCGTAGAGCGGGACGGTCTTTGCCCTGCCGTCCGTAATGAGGACGGCTTCCGCCTCGTCGCCGAATTTTTCGGCAAGGGCGAGCTTGACATCCCCAACGTTGTCCGCCGTGACGTCGTACACGACGAGGGGAAGGGAGAGCTTGCTCTCCGTCACGGAAAATGCCGAGAGCGCCGTGTATTCGCCCTCGAGCTTCGCGAGCGCGGCATAACTTTCCGCCTTTGATCTTCCGTCGAGGAGCCGCACGTTCTTGTTCTTCAGGAGCATGCAAGCCGCTCTGTCCTCTCTCCCGCTGCCGTCGACGACATAGCAGACGTTCTTTTCCTTTCCCCGTCTCTTGATCTCCGCGCAGATGTGCCGCGCGAGAGTGTCGTAATTTCTGCTCTTTGCGTACAGCCCGTCGAGAGTCTCAAACGGGAGAGCTTCGTCTTTCAGCGTCTGTGCGGCGGGAATTTCTCCCGTGCGGAGCACTCTCTCGTCCGCTTCCCGCAATGCCCGGAGCGCGTTGAGCGTCATCTCGCCCCGCTCCGTTCCCGAGCCGATCACCGTGATCATGGTCTTTCACCTTCTTTTTTCTTACAGTATACAACAAATCGAGAAAAAAAGCAATCGGATAACAGACGTTTGCGGCGATCGCAGCCCCGCCGATGAGGAGCTTTTCGTTGATGAGGACGCATTCGAGCACGGTCTTGACGGTGACGGCGATCCCCATCGAGAGGGCGGCGTACTTTGCCTTCCCCATCCCCGTCAGCGAGGCGGAGAGGGTGTCCACGCCCGCGAGGAACACCGAGGAGAGGGTAGAGAGTTTGAGGAGCGCGGAGAGGGTATTTCTGTCCGAAACCGTCAATGCGGGGTACAAAAATTTTACAATGGGGTCGGAAAAGACGGCAAGCAGGACGGAAAAGGGCAAGGAGAGGAGCACGGTGACGCCGAGGGCGTACACGGCGCGGTCTCTCCCCTCTTTCCACCTGTCCCCCGCGATGCTCCTCGAGACGGCGGGGACGGTTGCCGCCGCAAGCCCGTAGCAGAGGGTCGCGGGCAGAGAAGAAAGGCTCACCGCCGCGCCCGCGAAGAGTCCGTACATCGAGACGGCGCTCTCCGTGTAGCGGGAAAGAAGGCGCACGACGAGGATGCTGTCCGCCATGCGCGAAAGGGGCAAAAGCGCCGCGGCTGCCATGACGGGAAAGGCGGCATTCAGCACCGAAAAGCCCGAACGCTGTCGGCAAAGAAGTTCCCGTCTGGTGCGGCGGTAGCACATTCCGAGGTAGAGCACGGCGATAAGTTCGGAGAGAGTGACGGCGAAGAGAGCGCTCGCCGCCCCGCGCGAGGGTCCCGCCGCGATCCCCGCGAGGAAGAGTCCGAAGCCCGCCTTCCCGATCTGCTCCAAGATCTCCGAGAGCGCCGTGGGGACCATGTCGTTCTTCCCCTGAAAATATCCTCGGAAAACGGCGATGAGCGCGACGAAAAACACGGACGGCGCGAGGGCGAAATAGCACAAAAACAGTGACTTATCGCCCTGTAAACGGCTCATGACGGGAGAGAGAAGGAGCATGAGGACGCTCCCCGCCATGCCGAGCAGGGCGAAGAGGCGGAGCGCACTTTTCATGACGCCCTCTCCCCCTTCCCCCGCGACGATGCGGGAGAGCGCGGACGGGATCCCCGATGAGGAGAAGGTCAGAAGGACGCAAAAGAGCGGGTACGCCATCTGGTAGAGTCCCGTTCCGTACCCGCCGAGCATGCCTGTCAGGGGGATGCGGTACATCGCGCCGATGCCCTTTGCGAGGAGTCCCGAAAGGGAGAGCACGGCGACGTTCTTCAAAAATTTCCCGTGCTTCATATGTATGGGGGAATGCGGATTGGAGTGTTCCCCCCACCCGCGGAGAGGGTGGTGGTATCGTAGTGTCCCCCTTGGCTCCCCTCGGGGTCCCCGCAAAAAGACAACGTATTTTTGCGGGGTGGATTAGGGGAGCTGTCGAGCGAAGCGAGACTGAAGGTGGAGCGGCGCAATTCTGCTCAACAGCCCAGTGGGCTGTGAGCTGCGCCGCGACAGGAGCGCTGGTAGCGCAGACCGCCCGCACGTTCTTTATGCCGTCGAAGGGCGGCACGAGCGGCATAGCCGCGAAGTACGGGGTTACGACGGTCCCTGCCGCCGTAACTTAACCCCTTTGCCCCTACGGGGCACTTCCCCTATGAGGGGCAGCAAGGGGAATAAGGTGACCCACTCCCTGTCGCGTTGCGACATCCCCCTCCCACGGAGGGGGTAAGAACCCCGCCCGTTCATGCTGAACGTATGTGAAGCATCCCATTAAACCTACGGAGCACATACTCCGCCCGTTTGACGGGATTCTTCGCTTCGCTCTGAATGAACGGTCCACGTCATTCCGAACGAATGTGAGGAATCTCGTCCTCTGAGATTTCTCGTCGCTTCGCTCCTCGAAATGACATGAATAAGGTGGGCATTATCCCCCCACCACCCGCTGCGCGGGAGCCTCCCCCCCCGAAGGGGTAGGCTCTGCCCAGACCTGACCCCCTCTGGGGGGTGGAGCAACGCATTCTGCGAAAAGTCCAGTGAACTTTTCGCGCGTTGCGACAGGAGCGAGCGCATTGTCTCGCGCGAGCGGCGACCGAATGCGGGTCTCTACCCGCATGAGACAGGTGGCACGGCGTAGCCGTGACGAATGGGGGGAACATTTCCCAATCCCTGCGCGTAGCAAAACCACGCTTTTGCGGAGCGCACCCCATTTGGTACCCTACAGGAACCTTAATGTCAGTACATATAACGCTTTCGGAGCGACTTAATTGATGCACAGTGTTAGTTCGCTCGCGCGTATTTATTTTGCGCAGCAAAAGAAATCGCGCGAAACTTATTCGAACTGATTTGCAATAATATCTGCGGTCAGGCGGGCGAGTTTCACGGCGTCGCTGCCGAGGATCGCCCCCTCTTCCCCCGAGAGAAGGACGACCGCGCCCAAACAGTCGCCGCCTGCGACGATGGGCACGATGATCTGCGCCGTCGCGCTGTATTCGCCGTCCGCCGCGATGGGGACGATCTCTCCCCCTTCCGCCCGATTGGCGAGGTAGCTCTGCCGCGCGTTCATGATCTGCGTCACTTTGTCCGAAACGCTCTTCCCCGCGAGAGCCTTCTTCCCCGTGCCGCAGACGGAGAGGACGGTGTCGGTGTCGAGAATGGCGGCAAGGTACCCGCTCTGCTCGTTGAGCGATCTCGCCGTCCCCTCTGCGAAGCGCTCGACGGAAGCGATCGGGGAATATTTTTTGAGCATGAGTTCGTCGCGGTCGGTGAACAGCTCCAAGGGATCCCCCTCGCGGATCCGAAGCGTTCTTCTGATCTCTTTCGGGATGACGACCCTGCCGAGTTCGTCGATCCTGCGCACGATTCCTGTTGCTTTCATACAAAAAACCTCCGTATACTTTCAATATGCGGAGGTTGAAAATTTCTATGCGGTTGGGATGAAGAGATGGACCTCTCGTCGCCCCTCGGGGTCCCCGCAAAAAGACAACGTATTTTTGCGGGGTGGTTTAGGGGAGATGTCGAGGCGTAGCCGAGACAGAGGGGTTTAACCCCTTTGGCTCACTACGTTCGCCACTTCCCCTAAAAGGGGCAGCAAGGAAATGCGGAATGGCGTTATCCCCCCCATTCGTCACGACTTTGTCGTGCCACCTGTCTCATGCGGGTAGAGACCCGCATTCGGTCACCGCTCGCGCGAGAGAATGCGCTCGCTCCTGTCGCAACGCGCGAAAAGTTCACTGGACTTTTCGCAGAATGCGTTGCTCCACCCCACAGGGGGTCAGGTCTGGGGGGAGCCTCCCCCCGCTGGGGGTAGGCTTTCTTACCCTCTCCATGGGAGGGTGGAGCGGCGCAATTCTGCTCAACAGCCCAGTGGGCTGTGAGCTGCGCCGCGACAGGAGCGCTGGCGGGCGCAGACCGCCCGCACGTTCTTTATGCCGTCGAAGGGCGGCACGAGCGGCATAGCCGCGAAGTACGGGCTTTGCGGCGGTCCCTGCCGCCCAAAGAGGGGAGTGGGTCACCTCATTTTTTCATTCCCTTGTATTCTTCGTACAGATCGCGGAAGGCGGGGAGGCTGCGCTCGATGACGGCGCGGGAGACGCAATAGGAGACGCGCACATACCCCGTGACGCCGAAACTGTCGGACGGGACGAGGAGAAGTTCATGCCTCTTCGCCCGCTCCGAGAAGGCGACGGCGTCAGGCTCGAGCGCCTTGACAAAGAGGTAGAACGCTCCCTGCGGCGGGACACATTCGTAGCCCGTTTCCGTCAGAAAATCGTACAATATGTCGCGATTTTTGCGGTATTCCTCGACGTCGCAGCTCTTTCCGAGGCTCGCGGCGCACACCCTTTGGAAGAGGGCGGGCGCACAGACGAATCCGAGCCTTCTCCCCGCGCCGCAGACTGCCGCGAAGAGGGCGCCGGTGTGGCACGCAAAGGGGCTGATGGCGATGTAGCCGATGCGTTCGCCCGCAAGGGAGAGCGATTTCGAGAAGGAATAGCAGAGGATCGTGTCGTGATAATAGCACATGGGGTAGGGAACTTCCGCGCCGTAGGTAAGTTCGCGGTACGGTTCGTCCGCGATGAGGAAGATCGGCTCCCCCTTCTCGCAGCTCTTTCTCTCGAGCAGATCGCCGAGGCGGTGCAGTTCCTCGGCGGAGACGATCGCCCCCGTGGGATTGTTGGGAGAGTTGAGGATGACGGCTTTGGTGTGTTTTCCGATCGCCCTGTCGAGTTCGTCGAAGTCGAGGCGGAAGTTTTGATCGGTCTGCGCGACGACGAGGTTTGCGCCCGCCCCTTCCACATACACTCTGTATTCGGGGAAGAAGGGCGCGATGGCGACAAATTCATCCCCCTCTTCGCACAGCGCCGTGATTGCGATCGCGAGGGACGCCGCCGCCCCGCATGTCATGTAGATGTGCTCTGCGGAGACGGGAACGCCGAACTGGCTGTTGATGTAGGCGGAGACGGCTCTTCGCACCTCGGGAGCGCCTTGGGCGGACGTATAGCCGTGCAGGACCTCTGCGGGGACCTCGGCGAGCAGACGCTCGATCTCTTTTTGGACGAACTGCGGCGTGGGGACGGACGGATTCCCGATAGAGAAGTCAAAGACGTTGTCTGCGCCGATCTCCGCCTTGCGCTTGTTGCCGTATTCGAAGAGTTCGCGGATGACGCTCCGCTCCTCGCCGAGATGTTGCATGTTTCGGTTGATCATGATATTTCTCCTTGGGAATGTTTTTGAGGCGGGGTTCCCCCCACCACCCGCTGCGCGGGAGCCTCTCCCCCCGAAGGGGTAGGCTCTCCCCAGACCTTACCCCCTACGGGGTGGAGCAACGCATTCTGCGAAAAGTCCAGTGAACTTTTCGCGCGTTGCGACAGGAGCGAGCGCATTCTCTCGCGCGAGCGGTGACCGAATGCGGGTCTCTACCCGCATGAGACAGGTGGCACGGCGCAGTCGTGACGAATGGGGGGATCGCGGCGGGTCAATTTTCAATGACTTTTTTCAGGAACTGTCCCGTGTAGCTCTCTTCGACGTGGGCGACCTGTTCGGGCGTGCCCGTCGTCACGATCTCGCCGCCGCCGTCTCCCCCCTCGGGTCCGAGGTCGATGATGTAGTCGGCGATCTTGATGACGTCCAGATTGTGTTCGATGACGAGGACGGTGTTCCCGCCGTCGCGGAGTTTCAAGAGGATATTGATGAGTTTTTCGACGTCGAAGCTGTGCAAGCCCGTCGTCGGTTCGTCCAAAATGTAGAATGTCTTGCCCGTGGAGCGCTTGGAAAGCTCCGTCGCGAGCTTCACCCGCTGTGCCTCGCCGCCCGAGAGCGTCGTGGAACTCTGTCCGAGCTTGATGTAGCCCAGTCCCACTTCGTTGAGCGTCCTGATCTTGTTGTAGACGGAAGGAATGCTCTTGAAGAAGTCGCACGCCTCTTCGACCGTCATATCGAGCACGTCGGCGATCGTCTTTCCCTTGTAGCGGACCTCGAGGGTCTCGCGGTTGTACCGTTTTCCCCCGCACACTTCGCAGGGAACGTACACATCGGGCAGGAAGTGCATCTCGATCTTCATGATGCCGTCCCCCTCGCAGTTCTCGCACCTGCCGCCCGCGACGTTGAAGGAGAATCTCCCCGCCTTGAAGCCGAGCGCCTTTGCGTCGGGTGTGGTCGCGAAGAGTTCACGGATGGGGCTGAAAACGCCCGTATAAGTCGCGGGATTGGAGCGCGGCGTGCGTCCGATCGGCGACTGGTCGATGGCGATGACCTTGTCGAAATATTCGAGTCCCGAGAACGCCCCGCTCTCTCCGAGGGGAAGGCGGGAGCCGTTCAGGTTGTTGGAGAGGATGGGCAGAATGATCTCGTTGACGAGCGAACTCTTGCCCGACCCGCTCACCCCCGTCACGAGGGTGATGAGTCCCGCTGGGATCTCGGCGGTGATGCCCTTGAGGTTGTTCTGGCAGCAGTTTTCCACGCGGAACCATCTACCGTCGGGCGGTTTTCTCTGCGCGGGAACGGGAATTTTCCGCCGCCCCGCAAGATAGTCGCCCGTGATGGAGCGCGGCTCCTTCATGATGTCCTCTGCGGTGCCGCAGGCGACGACTTCTCCCCCGTGCACACCCGCCTTCGGTCCGATGTCGACGATGTAGTCCGCCGCCCGCATGGTCTCCTCGTCATGTTCGACGACGATGAGAGTGTTGCCGAGGTCGCGCAGTCCCTTCAGCGAATCGAGGAGCCGTGCGTTGTCCCGCTGGTGCAGTCCGATGGAAGGCTCGTCGAGAATGTAGAGGACGCCCGTCAGGGCGGAGCCGATCTGCGTCGCGAGCCTGATCCGCTGGCTTTCCCCGCCCGAGAGCGTCGCGGCGTTCCGCGAGAGGGTCAGATAGTCCAGTCCCACGCCGACGAGGAAGTTGATGCGGTTTTTGATCTCCTTGATAATGACGTCCGCGATCTTGTGCTGGGTCACGGTCAGTCGGAGTTCGCCGAGGAATTTCCCGATCGCGGAAACGGGCATGTCGCACACTTCGGCAATGTTCTTCCCCCCGACCGTGACGGCGAGCGCTTCCTTTTTGAGGCGTTTCCCGCGGCAGACGGGACAGTCCGTCGTGCGCATGTAGCGTTCGATGTCCCACTTGACGCCGACCGAACTCGTCTGGTTGTACCTGCGCTCGAGGTTGTTCACAAACCCTTCCCACGCGCTCTTGTAGTCGGACGAGAAGGAACGGGTCGCATAGTGCATGTCGATCTTCTCTCCCCCGTTGCCGTACATGAGCAAGTTGAAAACGTCCTCGGGAAGGTCCTTTACGGGGACGTCCATGGAGAACTTGTAGTGCTTCGAGAGGGCGCCTAAATACATCTGTGTGACGGTGGAGCTGTCGAGGTTCCAGCCGCTGATGCGGATCGCTCCCTCGCGCAATGACTTCGTCCTGTCGGGGCAGATGAGGTCGGGGTCCACGCGCTGCTGAAAGCCGAGACCCGTGCATGCGGGGCAGGCGCCCCACGGGGTGTTGAAGGAAAAGAGACGGGGTTCGATCTCCTCGATGGAGACGCCGCAGTCGGGACAGGAATAGCGGGATGAGTAGAGAGTCTCCGTCCCGTCGCAGTCGATGACGACCAGTCCGTCCGCGAGCTTCAGCGCCGTCTCGAGAGATTCGGTGAGGCGCTTCAAGATGCCCTCTTTGACGACGAGACGGTCGATGACGACGGAGATGTTGTGCTTGATGTTCTTGTCGAGCACGATCTCTTCCTGCAAGTCATAGACGATGCCGTCGATCTTCACCCGCGCGTAGCCGCTCTTACGGTAGGACGCGAGTTCCTTCTTGTATTCCCCCTTCTTGCCGCGGATGACGGGGGCGTTGACGAGGAGCTTGCTGCCCTCGGGAAGTTCCATGACGCGGTCGGCGATCTCGTCGACGGTCTGCCGCCGTATCTCTCTGCCGCATTGGGGGCAATGGGGAACGCCCGCGCGTGCAAAAAGGAGACGGAGATAATCGTAGATCTCCGTCACGGTGCCCACGGTGGAGCGGGGATTGTGGCTCGTCGTCTTTTGGTCGATGGAAATGGCGGGGGAAAGTCCGTCGATGGACTCGACATCGGGTTTTTCCATCATGCCGAGGAATTGCCGCGCGTAGGAAGAGAGACTTTCCATGTACCTGCGCTGCCCCTCGGCGAAGATCGTGTCGAAGGCGAGGGTGCTCTTCCCGCTTCCCGACAGCCCCGTGAATACGGTCAGCGTCCCCCGCGGGATATGCACATCGATGTTTTTTAAGTTGTTGGCTTTTGCGCCATGGACAAAAATTTCGTCTTGCATGGTATTTTTATGTGATGGGGTTGGTTTTTATTGTTCCGCCTTGCGTGTCTTCCCCCCCACCACCCGCTACGCGGGAGCCTCTTTGGGCGGCAGGGACCGCCGCAAAGCCCGTCGCGCCCGCCAGCGCTCCTGTCGCGGCGCAGCTCACAGCCCACTGGGCTGTTGAGCAGAATTGCGCCGCTCCACCCCGAAGGGGTAGGCTCTGTGCCGCCGAGACCTGACCCCGCGGGGTGGAGCAACGCATTCTGCGAAAAGTTCAGTGAACTTTTCGCGCGTTGCGACAGGAGCGAGCGCATTATCTCGCGCGAGCGGTGACCGAATGCGGGTCTCTACCCGCATGAGACAGGTGGCACGGCGTAGCCGTGACGAATGGGG
>CANQUD010000007.1 GCA_947626935.1 uncultured Clostridia bacterium
GCGCCTGAAGAGATTCGAACTCCTGACACACGGCTTAGAAGGCCGTTGCTCTATCCACCTGAGCTACAGGCGCATGCGTTCTTGAAGTTTCGCACATCTCCGAGACTTAAGAATTGGAGCGGGTGATGGGAATTGAACCCACGCGACCAGCTTGGAAGGCTAGTGTTCTACCATTGAACTACACCCGCGTTTCGATCAATGCTTGCTTATTCTATCAAAGATTGACGGATATGTCAATCATTTTCATAGGATTTGCCGATATTTTTCCAAAAAAATTTTCCCCGCTTGTGCGCTCCTTTATTGCGCAAACTTGTGAATTAGAGTTGCATTCCCCGCCGCGTTGTGGTATAATTTTCTCGATCGAAATAAGATGAAGTAAAAAGCCTTCGGCGGTAAGAATCTATGAAAACACTCTACGTTACGGACCTTGACGGAACACTCCTTACCAGTCAGGAGCACGTCTCTGCCTACAGCTGCGAAAGGCTCAACGCCCTCACAGACCGAGGCATGATCTTATCGTTTGCAACAGCCCGTTCCGCCTTGAGCGCCAAGCTCTCTCTCAGCGGGCTGAAGATCCGCACGCCCGTCGTGCTCTACAACGGCGGTCTCGTCTATGATTACGAAACGGAAAGGACGCTCCGCGCCGTCCTCTTTACGGATGAAGAAAAGCGCTACGTCCATTCCATCCTGAAGGAATTCGATATCCCGCCCTTCGTATTCGGTGCAAGGTGCAAGGAGCGCGAACGTGTCGCCTACGAGGTCGGGAAGGAAACCCTCGGCATCGAACGCTATCTGTACCGCAGAAGGGGAGACGTCCGTCTCGATCCCGTTTCGAGCGAGGAAGCGCTCCTCGAGGGCTACATCTTTTACTTCAAATGTATCTGCCCGCGCGAACAGCTCGAGAAGGCTTGGAACATTCTGAAGTACGACAGCCGATTCATCTGCATCTTTCATCAGGAGAAATACCAGAACGACTTTTGGATGGAAATTTCTCCGCGCGAGGCGACCAAGGCAAACGGCGTCAGATTTTTGAAAGAGTATCTCGGCTGCGACAAAGTCGTCTGCTTCGGCGACACTTCCAACGATTCGGACATGTTCGACGTCTGTGACGAGAAGTACGCCGTGATGAACGCCGACAGCTGGCTCAAGGAGAAGGCGACGGGTGTCATCGGTTACGCCGAAGAGGACGGCGTCGCCAAATGGCTGGAAGCGAACTTCAACGGATAGAAACTAATAAAATAACATGTGTTATATAACATATGTTATAAATTTAGCCGTTCAAAGGCGGAAATGGGGTCAGAGGAACAGATAGATCCCTCGGAAGCCGAGGAAGAAGCAGTAGATGTTCAGGACGGCGACGAGGGGCATGAGGAGCATGAAGAAGAGATTGCCGAGACGGTACTTCATGGCGAACATCGAGGCGTAGACGGCGATCGCCCCGCCCAAAAACGCCGCAAGGAGCAATTTTCCGTCCCCGCGGATCTTTCCGTCCGTCTCAAACCCTTCCTTCTGCGACTTCAAAAACCGCCACGCGTAGAAATTGACGGCAAGGATATAGACAGCAAAGCACACATACAAAATCGTCATAGGACCATCTACAGTATTGTCATCTTTTTGAAAAACCGCGCATGCTTTTGGCATTTTCTTTGCCGAAGGAGACACTATGCAATCATTAAGAGAACTTTATAAAATCGGTCGCGGACCGTCCAGTTCCCACACGATGGGTCCCGAACGCGCTGCCAAGGACTTTTTGGCGAGAACAGAGGGCGCTGCGTCCTACCGCGCAACGCTCTACGGCTCTCTCGCGCTTACGGGGAAGGGACATCTGACCGACCGAGCGATCATTGACGTGTTCCATGGGGCTGGAAAAGAGGTCGAGATCGTGTTCGATACGGCGCCGCGGCAACTGGAACATCCCAATACGATGGTGTTTTCTGCCCTTGACGGGAACAAAGAAGAGATCCTTTCTTTGACCTATCTTTCGGTGGGCGGGGGAAGCGTCTGTGCCGTCGGAGAACCGATGATCGAGGCAAAAGAAATCTACCCCTTCCGCACATTTTCGGAAATTTTGGGGTACTGTAGTTCAAAAAACATTCCCCTGCAGCAAGTTGTCTACGATTTTGAGGACATGGGGATCAAAAACTTCCTTCATGACGTCTGGCATTCGATGAAACATACCATCCATGCGGGTCTCATTGCGGAAGGCAAGCTCCCGGGCAGCCTCAAGGTCGACAGGAAGGCGAAGATCCTCTTCGAGACCAAGCCGCAGGACGAGGAACCCGTGGAGCGCGAGAAGCGCCACCTCTGCGCATTTGCCTTCGCGACGAGCGAGGAGAATGCCGCGGGCGGTACGGTCGTGACGGCGCCCACCTGCGGTGCGAGCGGCGTCTTGCCTGCAGTTCTCTACTACATTGCGGGGAAGCACGGTTTCACGGAAGAGAAAGTCATCTCCGCGCTTGCGGTCGCGGGTCTGATTGGTGTCACTGTGAAACAAAATGCCTCTGTCAGCGGTGCGGAAGCGGGCTGTCAGGCGGAGATCGGCACCGCAACGGCGATGGCGGCAGCCGCAGTCTGTACGCTTTTCGGCGGGGACGCCGATCAAACCGAGTACGCCGCCGAGATCGCGCTCGAGCACCAGTTGGGGCTTACCTGTGACCCCATTTGCGGCTATGTGCAGATCCCCTGTATCGAGCGGAACGCCGTCGCGGCGATGCGTGCGCTCGAGAGCGCCGAACTTGCCAAGATTTTGCACGGAACGAGGAAAATTTCCTTCGATCTCATCGTCAAAACGATGTATGAGACGGGCAAGGACATCAACGCCCGCTACCGTGAGACGAGCGAAGGCGGTCTTGCCGCGCATTACAAGGTCAGTTGAGCCGTTTTTCGGCTGTTTTTCGTTGAAATCGGGCGTCCGCGCCCTTTTTTCTTGCCGCAGAACTTCCTGTGCCGAACGAACTCCGCCCTCGGGATCCTCGCCGCTTTTTGGCGTGTCGGAAAGTTTCCCGTCCGCCATTAACGCACAAACGTGCACAAAAAACGAAAAAAACGAACATTTCTCGCGCGATTTTGAAAAAACAGCTTAAAAATGCGATATAATTTATATTTAATTTAATCAAAACGGTTGACAACGTCAAGGGGCTGTGATAAAATGAATCTCGTATCGAAATACGTCGAAACAGAATGAAGGAATTGTTTCAAGCATATAAAATCGTATAGAAAAAGTTGTGCGGCTGATCTCCGAGGGGGAATTCAGCGGTTTTTGGTTGAAGAAAGACCTTTCCCCGCACACGGAAGCACAAAGTCAGAAACAACGGCAGAATTTTGCCGAAGCATATAGAAAAAATCCGATAGAAAAAAATCCGAAAGGAGAAAAATTATGAAGGAACGTAACATGAGTTTGGTAAGGAAGATCTTACTTGCCGTACTTGCCGCGCTGCTCTGCGCGGGCGCGTTTTTCGGCGTGCTTGCGATGAACCGTAGCGATGCTGCGGGGATCTTTGCGCAAGCGACGGAAACCGTGGATCCGCTCGTGCAAGAACGTGCGACCGCGAAGGAAGCTGTCACCACGGCATATACGAAGTGGTCGCAGGGACTCGAGGCGGGAAGCCGCAGTCTTGCATTCCTCGATGCGGAAAAGACCGCTCTGGAAACGAAGATCGACGAGTCCGTCCGTGTTTCCGAACCGATGGAAGTCGTGCGTGACGTCGATGCGCGTTTTGTCCTTGCCATTCAAAAGGGTTATGCGCAGGATAGACTTGAAAAGGCTTTCGTGGCGATCCGCGGAACAGATCTTCCCGTCGATGCGAAGAAAGACGTTGACCTGTCGGGTGTTGCCAATGCCGACGGAACAGACGCCGCCGAAGGGAAGGAAGCGGAATACGATCTTTATAATTATGTAAAGACAGCCTTCAAGACGATTGCAGACGCATCCAACATCGAAGGCGTCAATGCCGAACTCAAGACCGCGACCAAAGATCTCTTGGTCGGAACGGTCGGCGTTCTCCAAGAAGGCGACTCCGCTAACATCTATAATTATCTCCACCTTATCAATAACGGTGTGGACGCGCTCGAAGCCGATCCCGAAAAGGGACTGGAAGATGTCGAGAGCGGACTTCTCGACGTGCTCTCCGTCGTCGCTCCCAAGGAAGCCGCAGACGTCGCAACCGAGCTGAAGACGAAGAAAGATGACGAGACCGCGAAGGCTGTTGATGATTATACAAAAGTCTACGCAGCAGTCACGGGCAGCACGGCGATCCCCGAGACCGATAAGACGGTGGAGAACCTTCAAAAAGCTACCGACTGCAAGACGCTCAACGAAACGTTGAAGGCAGCTGTCGACGCGCTCTTGAAAGCTCTGGAAGATGCGCATGCAACGAACGGGTCTGAAACCCTCAAGGATCTCATCTCCGCTGCCCAGACAGCCGTCGGGACGGAATATGCCGCAAAAGAGGAAGGGAAAACCAATGCGGACCGTGTACTCGCTACATATCTCGGATGCGTGACCAAGGAAGCAGGCGATGACGACACGACCGTGACGGTCACCCTCAAGGCGAAGATCGACGCACAGCTCCTTGTCGACGCCAAGGCGAAGGCAAAGACGGAGTTCGGCGAAGTTCTGACCGCGCTCGGTCTTTCCGAAAATGCTGACGCGACCAAGATCCAGACCGCAGCGGAGACAGCGATCGACGCTGTCACGCTTACGACGATCGAAGCCGCGCTCGAAAGCGTCAACGAGGCTTTGAAAGACAACGTCAAGAAACTCATCCCGCTTCTCAAGCTCAAGGATGAGAAAGGCGCAGTTCTTGATTCCCAAGCTGTTCAGAATTATCTCGATACGACCGTGATCCTTTCGATCACGAACGCCGATACCACAGGCGCCAATGCGTACTGGGGACTTTCCGATCTGTCCGAGACGTTGAAGGACGTCGTCACGAAATTGGATGAACTCCGCAATGCCGACCTTACCGCTGTGAAGAACGCGCTCCTTGGCGCGTACAACGCGATCATGGGCTTGACGGAAGGCGCCGAGGACTACATCACGTCCGAAAACTATGAGACCGCCGCTCCCGCTTACCTCAAGATCGCTTACGCAAAGATCACCGAAAAGAACCTGAACGAGGCGCTCGACCAACTCCTTGTCGCGCTCGTCGGGACCGAGGATCCCAAAGCAGAGGGCATGCTCGACGCGTGGAACTACATCAACGCGAACGATTCTACCGTTGTCCTCGGCTATCTCCCCGCGGCGAAAACAGCCGTTAAGAATGCGATCGAAGAAGCCAAGACCAACGGCGTTGCGCCCGACTTCTCCAAGGTCGAAAACGTCAACGGTCTGAAGAAGACGATCGACAAACAGCGTGCAGAGGAAAAGACCGCCACGCTCGAAGCGTACAAGGCTGCTTATTCTTACCTCATGGGCGAAGAATACGCCGAAGAGACGCTTGCAGCACTTGAAGGAAAAGTTTACTGCAAAGATCTGACCGACGCGTTGAAGGCAGCGATCGAAGCGCTCCTTGACGAGGTCGCCAAGGTCGACGGCGTTTCCGTTGAAAACGTTGAGGCGATCACGAATCCCGTAAAGACGAACGAAGCGCTCCTTCTCGTCTACACGACCGCCAACGGCGGCGCAGAAGGCAAGACTGTTGCTCCTGCCGACAAGGCTAAGCTTGAAACCGCTCTCAAGGCTACGAAGGTCAAAGAGCTGACTGATTTCCGCAAGTATCAGAATGCTGCGCTTGACGAACTCAAAGCACTCAAAACCGACATCCTCGCTAACGTTCTCGCGGATGAAGTTTCGGCTTTGACGACGAAGCTTGATGAAGCGATCAACAGGGCATCGAATACTGAAAATGGCACGATCGAAAAGGCAGTCCTTGGCGACAAAGAGCTTGCCACCGCAGAGGGCGAGATCGATAAAGCAAAGGGACACGTCATCGCAGAGATGAACAATGCTTCCCGCGTGCTCATCGCCGTCAAGGAATACAATGACAGCTATCAGGAACTTGTCGGAAGTGACGGGCTTACAGAAGCTCTCAATACATTTAAGACAGAAACATTAAAAGACAAGACGACCGCAACGGACATCAACAATGCTTTGAAGGAAGCGGTGCAGGCTCTCATTGACAGGCTTGTCAAGACGGCGCCCGAGGCTGAAAAAGATCCTCAAAACGTTGTCACTCTTGCGGAAGAATTGAAAAAACTTGTTGGCGATGCCGAACTCGGCAAGGGCGCCCACAGCGAGATCGCGGACGTCTCCGCAGTCGCCAACGGGGCGAAGGAAAAGCTTGACTATCGTCGTGCGCTCAACGCGGCGATCGCAGAGCTTGAAGCAAAATACACGGCAATCGAAGATGGCGCACAGCTCGGCAAGCGCATGAGCGCCGACGACCTCGCTGCTCTGAAAGCACAGAAAGACGGAATGGTCAAGGTCATCGATGGGCTTTCCCTTGGACTTGGCGAAAAGACAACGTGGGCGGAAGCTCTTAAGGCGGCTAAGGATGAACTCGACAAACTTAAGACGGCAGACCTCTCCGCGCTGGATGTCACCGCTCTGCAGTACGTCGCCAAGCAAGAGTATGTCGACAGCTACAAGAACGCTCTCAACCCCGAGACGGTCGACACGACTGCCTTCATGAAATCCCTTGAGGAAAAGAAGACCGCATCCGACATCAACACTACGTTGATCGACACGCTCGATGACGAACTTACGGAAGCGCTGAGCGGACATTCCGCAAAGGCGAAAGCGATCATCGATCCTTGCTTGGAAGCTTTGAGAAAACTCAAGGAAGGCGATCTTGCAACGAATATCGTTGACGCTTCCGCGACGCTTATGGTCGAAGAGCAGACCCTTCAGAAGGCGATCGAAGGCGTCGTCGTCAGTGAACGCGAAGAGGCAGAAGCAGACTACAAGGCATATTATAAGGCGATCAAGGAATTTGCGGAAGATCCCGCTGTTGACGACACGATCAAGAGCTTGAGAAGCGCTGCCGACAACAAGACCCTCAACAACACCCTGCTTGCAGCCGTCAAGGCGCTCTATGAAGAGAAAGTCAAGGGGCAGCCCGAATCCGTGAAGGCGATCGTGACCGCCGCATTCAAGGCGGATGGGGGAGATAAGGGCGACTTCCAAACCCTTGTCGATACGGCAAATACGAGTGGCGTACTTGTCGATTTCACGGCGAAGATCACAGCGATGAATCTTCTCGTGCAGAAGGGCGTCGCAAAACAAGACTATCTCGATAGCTATAAAGCAATCATCGGCACGGATGCTACTGTTACGGAAGCTCCCGCATCGACCGCTCTTGAAGCGATCGACGACGCCGCCGACCTTGCGGGCGTCAATACCGCGTTGAAGGAGCAAGTCTGCAATCTTCTCGACACGCTTCTGACGCCGAACAAGGAATCCAAAGCGGTCCGCGAAGCTGTCGAGGCTGTCAAAAAAGCCGTAAACGCTGACGGCGTTGCGACCCAGCTCGGCGTCGTTGACCTGTCCGCTTTGCCGCTCGTTACGGGCATCAAGGCTTCGCTCAAGACCCAGAGGGACGACGAAACGGCAGCCGCGCAGAAGGCATACAAAGATTTCTATGAGGCTCTTACGGGCAAAACGCTCGAGGGCAAAAACCCCGTTTCGGGCGACACCTGCTCCGACCTCAATACCTCTTTGAAGGGCGAGATCGACAAGCGCCTTGCAGAGCAGAAATTCGAGAGCGACTCCATGGAAGTCAAGGCGTACATCCAAAAACTTCAGACCGAAGTTGACAAGCACATCGACGCCGCAGACCTCGAAGATAACCGCGCGGTCGCTGATTTCACCAAGAATATCGCGATGGACGATGTGACCGAAACGCCCGTCGAGGCAGCCAAGAAAGTTCCCGCAAAGCGTGCCGAAGAAGTAAAGCTGGCGAAGGATGCGTACCTCGCTGCGTACAAGGATCTCGTCGACAGCACGGCAACGGCGGACACCGAAGCCGTCAAGAAGGCGCTTGACACCATCACGGGCGCTACCTGCGGAGACGCAAATGGTCAGTTGAAAGATGCTCTCGACGCGCTCGTTAATAGCCTTGCCGTTGCGGAGAAAGATTCCACGAACGTCAAGACGTACATCGGGCAAGTCAAGGCTGCCGTGGACGCTGTGTTCGCCGCAGTGACGGTAGAAGAGAGAAAGGTTCCCACCTTCGACAGCATGACCGTAGGTGAGACGAAAGGTCAAAAATTCTCGGACATCAAGACCGCTCTTAACGAAAAGAGAAAGAGCGAAGTTGCCGCGGCTTTCGAAGAATACAAGGCAGAATACAAAGCGATCACGGGCAACGTCTATGCCGAAACCGACACCGTCGCAAAGGGACATGTCGACGCAATCAATGCAACCGTCTATTCCGCCGATGCGAACGCCGCCCTCAAGAACGGCGTCAAGGAACTCCTCGCAAACTATGCAAAGACCCTTCCCGAAGGCGTCACGGCGCAGAGCGAAGAACTCTTGGATGTTGTCGAAAAACAGCAAACAGCGGTTAACGGCGTCGAAGCGGGCGATAACGGGATCTCCGTTTTGTCTTCTGTCGTTATGACTGCCAAGAACGCGATCAACCTGCAGCTCTACAAAGATCTGAAGAAGGCTTCCGTTGAAGCGACGTACGGAGCTGTCGACCAAAGCAGCATTTCCGAAGCGAAGCAGAAAGAACTTGAAACGAAGAAGACGGAGACCCTTGAGGGCATTCAAGCTGTTGAGCTTTCCGTCCTTGAAACAAACAAGGGTGAAATCGACAAACTTGTCAAAGCCTTCGAAGATGCCGTTGAATTGCTCAAGAAAGTCGGTCCGGCACAGAAAGAATACCTCGACGCATACCTTGCGACCCACGGCACAGCAGCCGATGTCGCAGACGAGACCGTGAAGGGTGTCCTTGATGACCTCAACACGAAGTCCACGATCGCAGATCTGAACACCGCTCTTAAGACGGCTGTCACGGCTCTCCTTAGGGGCATGAAGAGCGCGAGCGATTCCGCGGCAACGACGAAACTCATCGACGATGCGTTGAAAGTCGTCACAGATCTTACCGCTGCGGACGACGCTCTGCTCGACTTCAGCGCGATCGATACCATCTATACTGAGGTTACCGCGCAGAGAGGTGCAGACGTCACGGCTGCACAGGAAGCCTATAAGACCGTCTACACGGCTCTGACAGGAAAGGTTTGGACGGCAGAGGATGTGAACCCCGTCACGGGCGTCAACTGCCTTGAGGCGAACACTTCCCTCAAAGAGGCGATCGGGAACCTCGTCGGCAAACTTACGGGCGAAACGACGAGCGAAGATTCCGCTGCGATCATCAAGCTCCTCGGCAATGTCAAGACCGCTCTCGACACTATGATCGACTCGCTCAATGCGACCCATATGGCTCCGAATCTGACCACCGACAAGCTCACGATCACGGATTCCAAGTCCACGACGATCGCAGAGGTCGAAACGGAACTTAACCGCATGAGATCGAAAGATGTCAGTGCTGCGAAGCAGGCATTCGTAGACGCCTACAACGCGCTCATGGGCACGGACTACAAGACGGATACGGCTGCCCTTGCCGAGGCGATGAACGCATTCATAACGGTCGTGAATTGCAAGAACGCGATTAAGACCCTCAAGGATCTCGTCGACGAACTCCTCGTCGGCAAAGCGGGCGCGACCGCAGAAGCTCCTGTCGATTATACGAACAGTGTTCTGAATGCGGGCGACGCCACGGACGCCAAGACGTATCTTGCAGACGTCAAGACCGCAGTCGATGCTGTGCTTGATGCAAGCAATGTCTACACTTCCCGCGCTGTTCCCGATTTGAAGGGGACCTTCAGCGTCGGCGAGGAAGAACCTACATCTGTCACGCTCAAACAAGTTGCAGAGCATCTTGTCGCTTTGAGAACGGCATCCCGGACCGCCGCGATCAACCAGTACCTCGGAGTTTACAATCTCCTCAAGGGACTTAAAGGCGACGATGCGATCACCTACACGGATGGCAAACTTCCCGATGGCGCTCCCGAAGAAGTGACGAATTTCGTTGCTTCTCTCGAAGGCAAGACGACCGCGGAAGTGAATACGCTCCTCAAGACCGCCGTCAAGGCTCTCCTCAACGGATACGTCGATGAACAAAGCGACAGCGAAAAAGTCTACGGAACTGTTGTACTCTATACCCAGGATAGCGGCACGATCGACAACGCTCCTGTCAAAGATAACGGCATTTCAAATCTTGTAGAGTCGATCACCACGGCAAAGGGTTTGGTCGACAACGAAAGAGCTGACGAGCGTACCGCTGCGGCAGACGAGTACAAGGCTGTTTATGAGATCCTGAAGGGCAGCGATTACGACGAGGAAAAGGCAACGGCAGACGAGAAGAAAGTTCTCACCGATATCGCCGCAGCCAAGAACGCGACCGAAGCGAACACCGCCCTCAAGGCAGGCGTCACGGCGCTCGTCAACGGTCTCCTCATCACCGATGCGGAAACCAAGGCTGTGAAGGATTCCAACGAAGTACAGGGTGCTGTCACGGATGCGAATGAAGCTGCAAACAGAGTAGTAGCGGGCGACAACGGCATTTCCGTCGGCATTTCCGAACTTGAGTTGATCACGGGTCTTGTCAAGAAGATCGGCGACTTCAGAACTGCCGAAGTTGCCGCGGCTGTCACCAAATACAAGACGCAATACAAGGCGATTACGGGCGTCGACTATGCCGAAACCGACACGGCTGCAGCCGCAAGCGTGACGGCGATCAACGCGACTACGAATGCGACCGATGCCAACGCAGCTCTCAAGACCGCTGTCAAGGCGCTCCTCGTCAAACTCCAGAAAGAGGGCGACGCGACGGAGATCGTTGAATATCTCAAGGCAAAGGGTACGGCGGAACAGGAGATCGACGGTGCTGCGGCGGATAAGGATACGGGCATTTCCGATCTGATCGAAGTTGTCGGGGAAATCATGGCGCAAGTCACGAAGTACCGTGCCGACGAGCTTACCGCTGCGGCAACCGCTTACAAGACTGCATACAAGACGCTCAAGGGCAGCGATTACGACGAGACGACGGCAACGGAAGATGAGAAGAAAGTCCTTACCGACATTGCCGCTTCCTCGACCGCGACTGCCGCAAATGGTGTCCTCAAGGATGGCGTCCAGAAGCTCCTTGAAGGCTACCAGCTCAAAGGCGACAGCAAGACCGTTACCGATCTTTTCGCCACCCATGCGAAGAAGATCGAGGAAGCCGAAGCAGAAAATAACGGGATCACCGATGTTGCGAAGCTGATCGAAGCCGCAAAGACTGAGATCGACAATGCAAGAAACGATTCCCGCAAAGTTGCGGTCAACCAATATCTCGAAGCGTACAAACTTCTCAAGGACAGCACTGCGACTACAGAGACCGAGGCAGTGAGCGCCTTCGCGACCAAGATCGCGGACATGACCGCGACCGCTGCGAATGCCGAACTTGTGAAGGCGATCCAGGCTCTCTTCGAAGGATATAAGAGGAGCGGCGATTCCAATAAGGTTCTCGGTCTTGTTGCAGACGCCCAAACTGCAGTCGGGAAAGCCGCCGAGGCAACGGCGGACAACGGCATTTCCGCACTCAAAGACAGGGTCTCCACGCAAAAGGGCATTATCGATGCCGAGAGAACTGCCGAGGTGGAAGCCGCGAAGAACGGCTATGTGAACGCCTACAACGCGCTCATGAATGCGCAAGTCACGGCTGGCTCCGAGGAAGTCAAGGCTGCTGTCGACGAGATCGGCAAGGCAGTCGATTGCAAGGATGCCAATGCGAAACTTGCGGCTGCGGTCAACAGCCTCATCGACAACCTGTGCGAAGGCGAGTCGACCGAAGTGAAAGGATATCTTGCAGGTCTCAAGACGGCTGTCACGGCTGAGCAGCGCAAGGCAGATACCGCGAAGGGTCGTCTCGATCTGACGGAAACCCTCAAGGGTGTCACCGAAAAGCTCGCCGAGCTGAGAGAGGCAGGCAGGAACGCAGCGAAGAACGCTTACAAGACCTACTACAAGACCGTCAAGGGGACGGATTGCCCCGATGACGACGAAGTTCTCACGTCCCTCAACGGTGTAAACGCGGTCAGCGAGTTCAACGAGATCCTCAAAAACGCCATCAACGCTTTGCTTGACGGATATCTTACGGAGGACGAGGCGGAGAACGTCAAGACCGTCGAAGGCACGCAGAAGACCAACATCGGCACGAAGATCGACGCCGAGACCGAGAAGGGCGCAGTTGCGACGGGACTCGCAAGCGACCTTACGACGGCGATGAACGAGATCGACCTGCAACGCGCGAAGAACGCGGCGAAGGCGGAGATCGAAGAACTCTACACCGCTGTTGACACCGCGAAGATGGAAGCGGGCACGGTCGAGGATCTCGAAGGCTTGAAGGATGCCGCCGAACTCAAGATCGACGAAGCGACGCTTGCAGACGGCACGGTCGCCCAGCTCGAAGGCAAGTTCGATGACGTCATCGCGCAGGTCAAGTCCGCTTTCGAACACAAGGAAGCAGAGGGCATCGCGAAGAACGAATATCTCAAGGCTTATAAGGCGATCACGGGTTCGGACGGCAACGCCGAAGCTGAACCTACCAAGTCTGCATTCGCAGCCATCGAAGAGGCAGCGGAGAGCGAAACGGACTACATCAGGACCATCAACACCGCCCTCAAGACCGCGGTCGAACCTCTCCTTGAAAGTCTCCTTCTGAAGGTCGACAACGTCCTGAAGGATTCGCCCGAGACCAAGGCGCTCATCGAAGAGACCAAGGCTGCCGTCAAGACCTTGACGACGACCGCGACGAACAACGGCGAGATCGCCAACCTCGACAGCGAAGTTCAGGGCATCAAGGAAGATGTCGCGAAGCAGAGGACGGCAGAAAAGACCGCCGCGAAGAGCAAGATCGACGAACTCGCAACCGCGACCGACCTTTCTGCAGACGTCCAGACGCAGCTCACCGCTCTCGTCACCGCCGCAAAGGCGAAGGTCGACGCGGAAACGACGTACTACACCGACTATGCGCTCATCGAAGAGAAGATCGGCGCACAGACCGAGATCCTTGTCGAACTCTCCAAGCTCCAGAAGAAGGCGACCGTCGACAAACTCGACATCGCCGCGATCGTCACGAACCTCAACGCAGCAGTCCAGAGCGTCGAGAATGCGACGACTTCCTACGCCTTGAACAAGGCAGCGGATGACGCAGTTCTCACCGCCGAGAAGGACTACGCGAAGGCACTTCTGAAGGAAGCGGCAGGCGACAGCGAAGGCGCGAACGCCAAGCTCGCAGGTCCGAGCGGCTTCAACGCCAAGATCGACGCAGCGAAGAACGCCGACGAGATCCAAGACATCGTCGACGAAGGAAAAGTCGTTGTCGGCGGAGAGCATTTCCTCGATGCGCACAGCGTCTTGAGAAAGCCGTTCGATAGCCTGACGGGCAGCGACAAGGCGGCGCTCGAAGCAGCGAAGAATGCACTTTCTACGCTCGACGATGAGACCAAGGCTTCCATCAAGGGCGAATACAGCTCGCTCGAGAGCGCGATCGCAGATAAGCTCAACAAGGCTGACTTCGAAGCGAAGAAGGCTGACGCGCTCGCTCAGGCTGAACAGCTTGCGGCAGCGCAGAGCGGCGAATATGCGAAGGATGTCCTCGGCGAACAGCTCAAGAAGAAGATCGAGGCTCTCGTCTACGAACCTCAGACGGACGACGCGAAGCGCGACGCTTACAAGCAGCAGCAGACCGCTGCCGTCGAGAGCGCGATCGCTTCCACAGAGACCGAGACGAAGAACGCACAGGCTGCACAGGATGTCGCAGACGATGCGGACGAGATGCTCGAAGGTCTCCTTGCAAGCGGCAACTACAGCGACAGCCAGAAGGCTCAACTTGCAGACATCGTCGAAAACTTCAAGGAAAACCTCAAGAATGTCAGCGGCGCAGATGCAGAACAGCAGTACAAGACGCTGTATGACAACACTGTCCAGCAGCTCAACAATGTTCCCGTCGGAACGGTCACGAGCGGCGACATCAAGGCGGACGGTACGGACGAATATCCCGAAGATCAGGATGAGAACAAACTTTGGGGTATCGTGACCAACGACGCAGGCATGCAGAATGGCACCGATGTCACGATCGAGAAGTCCGAAAGCGATCCGACCAAGGACGTCGAAGCGGCTGTCGAGAACGGCAAGTACACCGTTGCGGAAGGTTCCGACCTCGCCCAAGGCGACCTCAAGGATCTCCTCGACGGCAAGGAAGTCATCATCACTCTCAACATCACGTTGAGCGCCGAGAATGCGACGATCACCGAGTTCAACGGCATCTACACGGTCAAAGTCCTTCTTCCCGAAGAACTGCGTGAAGTCGAAGGTCTCACGGTCGTCAGCAAGACCGCGGATGGCATCGAAGTCCACGAAACGAGCCTTGAGGACGGCAAGTACCTCGTGTTCACCACGTCGCACTTCTCCGAATTTATCGTGCTCGGCGGCGGAGTTCCTGCCAACATGTGGTGGCTCGTCATCACGCTCACGGTCGTGCTCTTTGTCGAACTCGTCGCACTCCTCATCGTTCTCCTGAAGGGCAAGAAGAAGGGCGGCGCCGAGAAAGCGGCATCCGTGCTTCCCGTCGGACTGCTTGCAGCCCTCATCCCCGCAGGAACGATCTCGCTCTGCGTCGTGCTCGGCATCGCGGTCATCGCGGCAGGGATCATCTTGTTCCTCGTGATCCGCAAGAGCAAGAAGAGTGAGAACAAGTAAGCACTCCCCGAATTTATTCGGAAAACAAAAACTCCGCTCATTGAGCGGAGTTTTTCCGTTGAAGAGGGGACCTCGACGCGGGACGAACTGCGCAAGCATTTGCCTTCGGCAAACGCTTTGCTCCAACGTCCGCGGCTTCTCTTCCCGCAAAAATACTTTGCGGGAGTCCTTTTAGGTCGGCGGTCCTCGTTGACTTTGTCGATTTCCAAACGAAAAAAGAGGCATTAAGCCTCTTTTTTCGTTTGGAGCTGATGAGCGGACTCGGACCGCCGACCTCATCCTTACCAAGGATGCGCTCTACCTGCTGAGCTACACCAGCGTCATCATGACGCTTTATAAGTATATTAAAAAGCGGGAAATAAGTCAAGCGATATTTGAAAAAAATAAGAAAATTTTCTTATTTTACAGGAGATCGTGTAGAAGGTCGTCCATACCGTAGATCCCCGCGCCCTGTTTGGTCAGCCAAGCCGCCGCTTTCAAGGCGCCGTCGGCAAAGATCTTTCGGCTCCTCGCCGAATGGCAAAGGGTCAGGATCTCGTCCTCGCCCGCAAACATCACTTCGTGTTCGCCGACGATCGTCCCGCCGCGCACGGCATGGATCCCGATCTCGCTTTTCTGTCTCGCCCCGACGTTTCCGTGTCTGCCGTAGACGTTCTCCTTTTTCGTGGAATAGCCTTCCTTCACGCTCTCTGCAAGCATGAGCGCCGTCCCCGAGGGAGCGTCCTTCTTGCGGTTGTGATGCCGTTCGATGATCTCGACGTCGAAGTCCTCGCCGAGCGCCTCTGCAGCCTTTCTGACGAGCATCCGGAGAAGGTTGACGCCGATGGAGAGATTTCCCGTCTTGAACATCGCGATCTTGTTCCGATAGCGTCCGAAAAGTTCCAGATCGTCCTCCGAATAGCCCGTTGCGGCAAGCACGATGGGGAGCCTTTTCGCCTCGCAGAACGCAAGCCGTTCCTCAAGAAGGGCAGGAGAAGAGAAATCGATGACAACATCCGCTTCTTCGGTGATCTCATCGAATTTTTGATAGACGGGGTAGGGCATTTCCGTCGGGCAGAGGTCGACGCCGCACACGACGTCGTGTCCCAAGTCCTTCGCGCGTTCCGTGACGATCTTGCCCATTTTCCCGCAGCAACCGAGGAGAAGGATCTTCATTCGGCGACCTCCAGCCCATAATTTTTCATTGCTTCTCTTAAAAGCAAAACCGTCTCTTGTTCGGCTTCCGTAAGGGGGGCGCGGGGAAGTCCCACGTCATAGCCGAGGAGCTTCATTGCCGCCTTGACGGGAATGGGATTGACTTCCGCAAAACAAGCCTTGATGAGGGGGAGAAGGGCGTCGGAAAGCCTGTTGGCTGCCTTCAGATCTCCCGTCGCGACGCATTCCGTCAAGACCTTCATGTCGGCAGGGACGAGGTTGGAGACGACGGAAATGACGGCAGAACCGCCCGCTGCGAGGATGGGGAGATTCAGCGCATCTTCGCCCGAATAGAGATCGCATTTGCCGCGGATGAGACGTGCTGTCTCCATGACCTGCGGCATGTTCCCGCTCGCCTCTTTGATGCCCGCGACGGTCCCGAGCGTGGTGATCTCCGCCATTGTAGAGGGGAGAATGTTGACGCCCGTCCGTGCGGGGACATTGTAGACGATAACGGGAAGGGGTGTCGCTTCGCAGATCGCTCTGTAGTAGGCGAACAGTCCCTTTTGCGTGCATTTGTTGTAATAGGGAGTGACGGCAAGCACGCCGTCGGCGCCCAACGAAGCGGCGAGTTTCGTCATCTTGACAGCGGTCTCGGTGCAGTTTCCGCCCGTGCCGACGAGGAGTTTCATCTTGTGCACATGTGCACGCGAGAAGCGGATGACCTCTTCCTTTTCTTCCGCCGTCATGGTCGCGGGTTCGCCTGTCGTGCCGAGCACGACAACGCCGTCCGCGCCGCTTTCTTCCTGCCGTGCAAGAAGCTTGCCAAGCGTGTCAAAGTTCACCCCATCCTGCGAAAACGGGGTAATGAGGGCGGTTACGACGCCCCTTAAAAAACCAGTCATGATCTCTCCCTTATCTTATGTCGGATAGATAGAAATTGTCAGTCGAAATATCCCTTTACGGCGAGCAGTTCCGCAAGGAGGACCGCTCCGCCTGCGGCGCCGCGCAGGGTGTTGTGCGACAGCCCGATGAATTTCCAGTCGAAGAGGGGATCTTCCCGAAGCCTTCCAGCAAAGATGCCCATACCTTTCTCCTTCATGCGGTCGAGCGCAGGCTGCGGACGGTCGTCCTCGCCGAAATAGGTGATGAATTTTTCGGGCGCAGAGGGCAGACGGAGCTTTTGCGGTTCTCCGCCATATTCCCATGCGCTCAAAATCTCCTCTTTCGAAGGTTTCTGTTCGAAGGAGACAAACACCGCCGCCGTATGTCCGTCCGATACGGGGACCCGCAGACATTGCGCCGTAATGACGGGGGAAGAGGCGGGAACGATCTCTCCGTCCTTGACCTCGCCCCAGATCTTGAGGGGTTCCTTCTCGCTCTTCTCCTCTTCTCCGCCGATGTAGGGAATGACATTGTCGCAGATCTCGGGCATGGTGGCAAACGTCTTTCCCGCGCCAGAGATCGCCTGATAGGTGCAGACGGCTGCGGATTTGATCCCGAATTTCTTCAGAGGATGCAGAAGGGGGACGTACGATTGCAGCGAGCAGTTGCTCTTGACGGCGATAAAGCCGCGTTTTGTGCCGAGGCGCTTTCTCTGGGAAGGAATGACCGAAAGATGTTCGGGATTGACTTCGGGGATCACCATGGGCACGTCGGGCGTGAAGCGGTGCGCGGAATTGTTGGAGACGACGGGGATCTCGCGCTTCGCATAAGCTTCTTCCAAGGCGCGGATCTCTTCCTTCTTCATGTTGACGGCACAGAATACGAAATCGACCTTTCCGTCGAGCGCGGCACAGTCGGAAGCGTCCGAAACGACCATATCCCGTGCATAGGCGGGAATGGGAACGTCGAATGCCCACTTGCCGTTGACAGCTTCTGCGTACGTCTTTCCCGCAGAGCGGGAACTTGCGAGGAGCGCAACGGGTCTGAACCACGGGTGATCTTCGAGAAGTCTCACAAATCTCTGCCCGACCATGCCCGTAGCGCCGATCATGCCAACACGATACTGTTTCATCTTTCTCTCCGTATTCTTTCCTGAACATTTTAGCATAGCCGTACGGAAAATGCAAGACTTTTCACGACCTTTCCCCGCGTTCGGAACAAACCTGTCCCTTCGGGCAGGACGGAAAACGCATGAAAGAGCGCCTTTTTCCCCAAACAGAGGACTTCTTCGGACGAAAAAGCCCTGTTTATGAAAAAAATAACTTTTTGGAAGAATTATCCGCTTTTCCGTTGAAATATTTTGCGATTTGCGTTATAATATTTCTACGGCTGAAAAATTGCCGCCTGCGACAAGCGGGATTCGGAGCATCATTATGGCAGATACGGAAAAAAGAGGACTTGTCGCCCGTTGGCTGATCGGGAAGGAGCGCCCCGAGGATTATGCGCGAAGCACCCTTCCCACCAGCAGATTCGGGCTGTTTTGGGATATATTGAAGGGGAGGTTCGGGCGGCTCATGCTCGTCAATCTCCTCATTCTCCTCACCTGTTTGCCCGTTGCGGCGCTCATCGTCTGGAGAGCGCTCACGGTAGGGGCGGCAGGCATGGGCGGACCGTTCGGCGCAGGACTCGGTCCTTCCTTCCCTTACATTCCTGACATCGTAGGGAATGCCGAGGCGCTCGCATTGCAGAATGACCTCGTCTTTTTCTCGCTCTTCATTCCCGCCGGTGTCATCGCGGGGCTGGGCATTTCGGGCGGCTTTTATATCATCCGCAACCTCATCTGGACGGAAGGCATCTTTGTCGCGAATGACTTTCTCCGCGGCATCAAGCGCAACTTCTTCAACGTGCTCGAAGCCGTCCTTGTCTTTACCGTCGTGCTCTTTGTGGCACGGACGATGGGGAACCTTGCAGATTTTTACGTTGCGACGGATGCCTCGGGGGCGGGTTGGATGATCGCGTCCAAGGTCGTCGGATACATCATCGTCTCCTTTATGCTGCTTGTCTGCCTTTGGATGATCTCCCTCGGCATCAGCTATCGGCAGGGTCCGTGGGCGCTCTTCCGCAATGCCGTCGTCATGACGATTGGTACATTCCCGCAGACCGTTCTCTTTGCCGCGCTTGCCCTTTGGCCCTTCTTCCTCGCCATCTTCGGCGGGATGAATTTCCTCGGCATGCTCGGGATCCTGTTCCTGATCCTCATCGGCTTCTCGTATGCGGGACTCGTTTGGCTCGATTTCAGCCAATGGGCGTTCGACAAGTACGTGAACCCCAACATCGGCGTCGCCACGGGCAGAGGTCTCTACAACAAGGAGACGGGTACGATGAACACGGCTCCGACGCTCACCGAGGAGCAGAGCGCCGCCATGCGCGAATACAGGCGGCAAATGGTCGCAAACGGCAGGAGCAAGCTCGTCTCCCGTCCCGTGAAGCCCATCGACGAGGGGACCGATCCCTATCAGCTCCCCGATTCTTTCTCCCGCGAGGACCTGCAAAAGCTGCGCGAGAGCAAGGAAGAGATGGCGAAGGACGTCAAGGCATACGAAGAAGAACACAAGAACGACGAGCGTTACGTTGCCTACAACAAGGAATTTGACGAAATGGAATCCGCGCTCAGCGAGGAGGAAAACGGCAAAGGCGGCGGCAAGAAAAAGAAGCAAAACAAGAAAGTGCGCCGTCCCAAGATGTTGCCGCGCAAGTAAAAAGATGACGCAGGCTTACGACTATCTTGCCGAATGGTTTGAATTTTTGAACGATGACTGCGACTATTCCACTTGGTCGCAGTATTTTATTGACGGACTGAAACGGCGCAACGCAGGCAAAAGGGGATTCGAACTCGGATGCGGAAGCGGTGCCTTTTCCCGCGCTCTCCGGAAGGCGGGATATGAAATGACGGGCGGGGACATCTCCGATGCGATGCTCTCCAAGGCGGCGCGTCTTGCGAAAGCGGAAGGACTCAACATCCCCTTCGTCAAGGCGGACGCTGCGCATCTCAAGACTTTGGAACGCTACGATTTCATCCTCTGCGCCAACGATTGTATCAACTATCTCCCGCAAGACAAGCTCGCTTCGGCATTCAGACATATCGCGGGTTGCCTGAAAAAGGGCGGACTGTTCTGGTTCGACGTCAGCTCGGAATACAAACTGACCCAAAAAGTTGCAAATAATATGTTCGGGGATGACAGAGAGAATGTCACATACCTCGAATTCAATACCTTAAAAGAGGACAGAGTGGAGACGGACGTCACGCTGTTCGTGCGCGAGGGGGAGCTTTTCCGTCGCTATGACGAAAAGCACACGCGCTATATCCATACGGAAGAAGGGATCCTGACGGCGCTCAAGGCGGCAGGATTTCGGGCGGAAACCGAGGGACATCTCGGCGAGAGCGGGCAAAAAAGCGACAGGCGGAACTATATATGCGAAAAAGCATGATCTTAAAGACGCTCATCTGCGGAGGCAGCGTTTCTCTCACCGTCATCGACAGCACGGCTGTTGTGGCGGAAGGAATGCGCCGTCATCATTTTTCCGCCGTCGCCGCAGCGGCATTCGGGCGGACGCTCACCGCGTGCGCGTATCTCTGCAGCTGGCTGAAAGGAGAGAAAAGTTCCCTTGCCGTGACAGTGAACGGCGGCGGAGTCGGCGGAAAGATCTGCGTTGCGGGGGACAGCTTTCTCCGCATGCGCGGATTCGTCGAACATCCCGATGCCGAACTCCCGCCTCGGCAGGACGGAAAGCTCGATGTCGGCGGATTCGTCGGAAAGGACGGTACGATCACCGTCGTTGCGGATGACGGCACAGGGATCCCGTTCACAGGGACGAGCGAACTCGTCTCGGGCGAGATCGCGGAGGACTTTTCCGCCTACTTTCTGACGAGCGAACAGCGTCCGACGGCGGTCGCGCTCGGCGTCCGCGTCAAGGGGACACAGATCTTGGGCGCGGGCGGCGTGTTTTTGCAGCCTCTCCCGGGGGCAGGCGAGGAAGCGTTCTCCTACTGTGAAGAACAGGTGGGACTCTTCCGCAACCTTTCCTCGCTCATCGAGGAGAAAGGGGCGGATGGAGTTCTTCGGATGCTGACGGACGGAGCATATACGGAGCGTGACTTTTCGTACCGCTGTCATTGTTCCGCCAAGCGGGCGGAGAGCGCCGTTCTTTCCCTCGGAAAGCAGGACGCCTACGCGCTCCTCAAGGAGCAGGGCAAGATCTCCGTCCATTGCCACTATTGCAACACCGATTATACATTTTCGAAAGAGGATCTGAAGCGCCTTTTCGGGGAGGAAGCATGAGAAAGGGAAAACAAACTTGGAAGTTGAGCGAGGAGTTCCTGACGGAAAGCGCCGAAAACCGCGCGGATATCGGGGACTATTTCGGTGCGCTCACCATGTTGAACAAGCGGGCGGGCATGTATCCGCCGAGCGCAGACTCCCTCGCGGTCTATGCCGAGGTCTATGAAGCGCTCGAACTTTGGCAGCTTGCCGCCGATGCATGGTTCCACTTCCTCGACATCTGCAATGAGGCGGACTTCCCCGAGGGTTATGAGGGTCTTTCCGTTGCTTTCGAGAATTTGGGGAACGAAATGCAGTCCGAGTTCTATTATGAACGCGCTTATGCCCCGATCCCGCGGAACGGCGAAAATATCAACGATGCGGCGGCATTTGCCGAATTTCTCGAAACGTACGAGCCGACGGAAGAGCCGCCCAAACTCCATATCGTCGGCGGCGTCGATCCCGCTGCATTGAGAGAGGGGCTTGACCGCATGCGCGAAGGGGAACTCGTGAACGCGCGGAAAAGATTTCTCGAAGTCGACAAGGAAAGCCCTGACCGTCCCTCGGCGGCGGGACTTGCCGCCATGTGCCTTCTCATGCTCGGGGAAGAGGAAGAGGCGGAAAAGGAATGCGAAGCGCTTCTCGCCGCATATCCCGACAACGTGCAGGCGTTGACGACCTATATCGCCGTGCTGGGCGCACGGGGGGACAGGAAGAAAGCCAAGGAATTCGCCGCACGCATGACGTCTCTCCCCACAGACGCCACGGACGATCTCTACCGCATTGCGACGGCGTTTTGCGAGACGGGTCTGCACGAGGAGGCATTCAAAGTTCTGACCGAGCTGAAACTGCGGCTCCCGTATGACGAAAACATCCTCTTTTTCTATGCGGTTGCGGGATATCATATCGGGAAAATCGAAGAAGCGATCGCTTCGCTCGAGACGCTTACGACGATCTATCCCCAAAAGGAAGTCGCGCAGTACTACCTCGAACATCTCCGCCTCATCCGTGACGGCGAGGAGAAAGAGGTCGACATGGGGTATTTCTACCGTGTCCCGCAGACGGAGTACAGAAAGGTCGCCAATTTCCTGCTCGCCGCCTGCAAAGCCGATATCGAGACCTTGTCCGTGATCGCGGAGATGCCCGAACTGGAGCATTGCCTGCGCATCGCCTTTGACGAACTCGAGGGACGGGATGAAAAATTGCAAGTTCTCGCGGTGAGGGTGGCGGCGCGGACCCGCTATGATGAATTTCTGCGGGCGTGTCTGCTCGATTACATGGGCAGTGACTTCATCAAATTCACCATTCTCCACGATGTGACCGCACGGAACGAAGAAAACTCCTTCGGCACCGTCTTTATCAATCTTTACAGAGAATTTTACAGCCATCCGATCGAGATCGGTCCCAAAAAGGCAGAGGAATTCCTCGACGCATTCGCCGATGTATACTCGAAATATGCCTTGATCAGCAAAGAAAACGCCGACAAGATCTGCGCCGCGGCGGAGGACATGTATGCGGCGATCGAGGCGGCGGGCGCATGGCGGTATACGAGCGAACGTGCCGCTCTCGCTGCCGCGATCTATCGGGAATCGAGACTGCAGGATGACCCGCAGTCATTGAGCGAGATCTGCGATATGTTCGACGCGAACCGCTATGTCACGCAGGAAATATTAGATTTTTTGATGTGAGGCGACCATGCAAAAACTCATCGATTTCGACGCGCTCTTCGACGAGAAGCTCGCCGAGTACATGAAACAGAATGCGGGGAAGTATTCCGAGAAACAATGGGAGAGCATCATTCCCCGTCTCTACAGGCAGTTCGGGGACATCCATATCCCGTCCGTCAAAAATACGCCGAAGGGCTACTACGCCGCGATGACGGATGAGGAGCTTGCGGAGACGCTCTGCCGCCATGTCGAGGAAGGCGTTCCCGTCTCCGATTTCTTGTGCAGGGAACTTGAGAAGAGGGACTGCCCCGATGCACTTTTGAAGCTCCTCGGGGGAGAGGATGAGGAATTGCTTCTCTTTGCCGTCAATCTTGCGGGAGCGAATCGGAAAGCCTTTGACGCCTACTTTCGGATCTTGCGGACGAGCGAGGATACAGAACTGAAGGATGCCGTTGCCGAACAGCTCAAGGCGGATGCGGACGCGGCAAAGGAGCGGGCTTTGACGATGTACAAAGAGGGGATCGAGACAGATCTGATGCTCGAGATCCTCTCCCGTTGCAAGGAGCGCGACGACGAGATCTATTCTCTCCTCATTGATGCCTTCAGAACGAGCGGGGAGATCCCGATGCACGCGAGCTATCTTGCGGCTTACGGAGATCCTCGGGCGATCCCGCTGCTTTTGGAAGTGATCGACAGGGATGACATCAACTACCTCGAGTATCAGGAATTGAAATTTGCGATCGAAGCGCTCGGCGGGGAATATACCCGCGAGAGAGATTTTTCCGCCGATCCCTATTACCGTGAGATTCACGGCGAATAATATTGGAAAGGTTCGCCGTACCCCTCTGAAAGGCGTAAGGCAGCAAAAAATTTTGTCATTTGTTCATAATGAAGCATTTCCTGCCATATCATATCCTTGAACGGCGGAGGTGCTTTTTTATGGAAACATTCAACGTATACGAGGACATCGCTACCCGTACGGGCGGAGAAATTTTTGTCGGCGTGGTGGGACCCGTCAGGACGGGAAAATCGACTTTCATCAAAAAATTTATGGAGGCGTTTGTTCTTCCCAACGTCCCCGCGGCGAAAAAGGCACGCTATACGGACGAACTTCCCCAATCGGCGGCGGGCAAGACAGTCATGACCACAGAGCCGAAATTTGTCCCCGAAGAGGGCGCGGAGATCAAAGTAAAGGACGTACAGGCGAAAGTTCGGCTCCTCGACTGCGTGGGATTTCCCGTGGATGGTGCGAGCGGATTCGAAGAGGACGGGCAGCCCCGCCTCGTCAAGACGCCGTGGAATGACGATCCCGTTCCCTTCGGGCAGGCAGCCGAAGAGGGGACGGAGCGGGTGATCAGGGAGCACTCCACCATCGGGATCCTCGTCACGACGGATGGGTCTGTCACGGGCATTCCGCGTGACGGCTACTGCGCAGCGGAAGAGCGGGTCGCTGCGGAGCTGAAGGCGATCGGCAAACCGTATGTCATCCTGCTGAATTGCCTCGATCCCGCTTCACAGGAAGAATTGCGCGGAGAGCTGGAAGAAAAATACGGCGCTCCCGTGCTTGCCGTGAATGCCGAACAGTTGACCAAGGACGACATTTCCGGCATCATGGAGCGCATTCTCTATGAATTTCCCGTGCTCTCCGTCGATATCGACATTCCCGACTGGATGCGCGTGCTCGATCCCGACGCACCCGTGCTCGAAGAGGTACTTTCGGGCATTCGCGCCGTCGCACCGAAGATCTGCAAGATGAGCGACTGCGCTCTCTTCGATACGATGTATGCGGAAAGCGAACGCCTTCTCCCGCCCGTCTCGCTGGAGATCGACGCCGCGACGGGCAAGGCGCATTGCAGAGTGGAAGCCAAGGAAGGCGCCTTCTTCGAAGTCCTCTCCCAGACATGCGGCGAGGAGATCAAGGACGACTTCACGTTGATGAGCTACTGCAGCCGCCTCTCCGAGGCAAAGAAATTGTACGAGCGAATCGGGGAAGCCTTCGAGGATGCGAAAGAGTATGGCTACGGCATCGTGCCGCCCATCGACGACGAGATGAACCTTGCGGAGCCGACCGTCGTCAAGAAGAGCGGCAGAGTGGGGGTCGACCTCAAGGCGGATGCGCCGAGCTACCACATCATCCGCGTGGACGTCAAGGGAGAAGTCCGACCCGCCCTCGGCAACGAGCAGCAGAGCGAAGCATTCGCCAAACAGTTGCGGGAAGGAATGGAGAGCGAACCTGCCCGCGCATGGGATACAAACATGTTCGGCAGGACGCTTAAAGAGATGCTCGGCGAGGAGCTTTCCCAAAAGAACCGTGCCATGGGGGATGCGGTCAGAAAAAAGATGCGTCGGACGGTCACCCGCATCGTCAACGAAGGCAAGGGTGGCGTCATCTGTATCCTTCTGTAACAATTCATTTTCAAACGGCAGGCTGCAAGCCTGCCGTCTTTGTGAGTATAAAAATTTTGTCAAAATTCTTGACAGAACATTGACAAACAGAGGGGGACAAGCTATAATATTTTTCGGAGGTTCAATCAGAAATGGAAAACACACAGAAAAAAGGTCACAAAGCATTTACCACGGGACTCGTGTTCCTTGTTATCTGCCTTGCCGCAACTGTCGTCGGCATTGTATTTCATGACAAGATCTATGCCGAAAACGCATGGTGCACGAGCAACCCCACAAACTACTCGTTCCTGAACAGCATGCTGGCGCTCATTCCCAAGCTTGTCAGCACGTGCTCGATCCTGTTCATCACTTTGCTCGTCCTGTACATCGTCTGCTCGGTCATCAAGGCGATCTTCAAGGGAACACCGAGAAAAATCACGATCGGCAAACTCGTCAACAGCATCATCAAGGTCATCATCTGGGTCGTCTGCGTCATCGCTGTCCTTGCAGTCTGGGGCGTCGATGTCGCCGCTCTCATCGCAGGCGCAGGCGTTCTGACACTCGTGATCGGGCTTGGCATGCAGAGCCTCATCGCCGATGTCGTCGCGGGCATCTTCCTCGTCTGCGACGGGACCTTGCAGGTAGGCGACATCGTCACGATCGACGGCTGGCGCGGCACCGTGCAGGAGATCGGCATCCGCAACACCAAACTCATCAATTACAGCGGCGATATCCGCGTTGCGAACAACTCCACGATCAAGATCTTCGTCAACCAGAGCAGAGAAGATTCTTATCCCACCGTTCTCGTCGGCATTCCGTACGAGGAAAACATCCAAAAGGTCAAGGATGTGTTCGAAGCCAATCGCGCCAAGATCCAAGCGCTTTGCCCGTCCCTGATCTCCGACATCGATTTCAACGGCGTCGAGGAACTTGCAAATTCCAGCGTGAATCTT
This sequence comes from uncultured Clostridia bacterium, assembly GCA_947626935.1. Lineage (GTDB taxonomy): Bacteria > Bacillota > Clostridia > Christensenellales > Borkfalkiaceae > Gallimonas. The sequence continues at coordinate 26,093 of CANQUD010000007.1, forward strand.
CATTTCGGCGCAAAATGCAAAGAGGACAACTTCTTTGTCGCACAGCGCGAAATGCGCGGCGCCATCAAGACGGTGTTCGAAGAAAACGGCATCTCCGTTCCCTTCCCGCAGGTCGACGTCCACATGGACCAGAAGAAATAACAGACAGCTTCTTGCCGTCGCAGCAATGCGGCGGTTTTCTTTTGCGGAAAAGCAGGAAGAAAGGTGGACGGGAAGAATTTTTCGGACATAGGTGTAAAAATTCCAAAAAAATTTGCGTCTACCTATTGAAATTTATGGGGATTTCTCTTATAATACACATGTACGGGTATGTACAAAACCAACAGGGGGGAAGAAATGGATATTGCAAAAACCATCGGGCAGGGAAAGACTGCGCTCGGGATCGAATTCGGCTCCACGCGCATCAAAGCCGTGCTCGTAGACGAGGACAACACGCCCATCGCATCGGGCAGTCATGACTGGGAGAACCGCCACATCGGGAATATATGGTCCTATACGCTCGATGACATCATCGGCGGCATGCAGGACTGTTACCGTTCCTTGGCGGAGGATGTCAAGAAAAAATACAATGTGACGCTCACGACGGTCGGCGCAATCGGCTTTTCCGCCATGATGCACGGCTACATGGTATTTGACAAGGACAACAAGCTCCTTGTCCCTTTCCGTACATGGAGAAACAACACGGCGGCATATGCGGGGGATCGGCTTACGGAACTCTTCGGCTATCACATCCCCGCCCGCTGGTCGATCGCCCATCTCTATCAGGCGATCCTCGATAACGAACCCCATGTCAAGGATATCGTCTATCAGACGACGCTCGAGGGCTATGTGCATTGGCTCCTGACGGGCAAGAAAGTCATCGGCGTCGGCGAGGCGAGCGGCATGTTCCCCGTCGACCCCGTCACAAAGCAGTACAATCCCCGCATGCTTGCCCAGTTCAATGAACTCGTGAAGGACCGTGTCCCCTTTAAGGTAGAGGAGATCCTTCCCAAGATCTTGCTTGCGGGGGAAGATGCAGGGTGCCTCACCGAAGAGGGCGCAAGGATCCTCGATCCCACGGGGAATTTGCAGGCGGGTATCCCGCTTTGCCCGCCCGAAGGGGATGCGGGTACGGGTATGGTCGCGACGAACTCCGTCAAAAAGCGCACGGGCAACGTCTCGGCGGGCACGTCCGTCTTTGCGATGATCGTCCTCGAAAAGGAACTCTCCAAGCCCTATCCCGAGATCGACCTCGTCACGACGCCTGTCGGCGACCTTGTCGGCATGGTCCATTGCAACAACTGCACGTCCGATCTGAACGGCTGGGTCAACCTGTTCGGAGAATTTGCCGAGTCACTCGGCGTGGAACTTCCCAAATGGAAGCTCTACGACATGCTCTATTTCGCTTCCGAGAAGGGGGATAAGGACTGCGGCGGACTGCTCTCCTATAACTATATTTCTAATGAAAATATCACGAAAGTGGAACACGGCAGACCGCTCTTCGTACGCAAGGCAGACAATAACTTCAATCTTGCGAACTTCATGCGCTGCCACCTCTATTCGGCATTCGGTGCGCTCAAAGTCGGCTGCGACATCATGTTGAAGGAAGAAGGCGTCAAGCTCGAGCGGATCACGGGGCACGGCGGACTGTTCAAGACCGAACGCGTCGGGCAGAGCTATCTCGCCGCAGCCATCAATGCGCCCGTCACCGTCATGAAAACGGCGGGGGAGGGCGGTGCGTGGGGCATGGCGGTCCTCGCGAATTATAGGATCGAAAAGGGGAACGAGACCCTTGAAGAGTACCTTGAGAACAGGGTATTCAAGGGACAGGAAGGCGTGACGCTCGCTCCCGACCCTGCCGACGTCGCAGGGTTCGAGGAATTTGCAAAGCGCTACACCGAGGGACTTCCCATCGTCAGGGAAGCGGTCAAGAGCTTGCAGTAACGCTTCCGTATCCGCGAAGCGAAAATGCCCGAAATAAGCAGAAAAGGAGCATATATGTTAGAGGAATTAAAGCAAAAAGTCTTAAAAGCCAATCTCGATCTCGTCAAGAACAAGCTCGTGCTTTTCACATGGGGAAATGTGTCCGAGATCGACAGAAAGAGCGGACTTTTCGTCATCAAGCCGTCGGGGGTCAGCTATGACGAGATGAGGGCGGAGGATATGGTCGTCGTCGATCTGAACGGCAAGGTCGTGGAAGGGGATCTGCGTCCCTCTTCCGATACGCCGACCCATATCGAATTTTACAAGGCATTCAAGAATATCGGCGGCGTCACGCACACACATTCCACCTTTGCGACCTCTTGGGCGCAGGCGGGGCGGTCTATTCCCTTCTACGGGACGACGCATGCAGATTATTTTTACGGTGACATTCCCTGCGCACGCTCTCTTACAAAGGAAGAGATCGAAGGGGAGTATGAGAAGAACACGGGGCTTGCCATCATCGAAAAGTTCCGAGAGGACGATCTGGACCCGATGGAAGTCCCCGGCGTCCTCATCAAGAGCCACGGCGTTTTCGCATTCGGGAAGGACGGAGACGGCTCCGTCTACAATGCGACAGTCATTGAGGAAGTTGCCAAGATGGCGTACATCACCGAACAGCTCAATCCTACCGTCGTGCGGGCAGACCGTTTCATGATGGAGAAGCACTATCAGCGCAAGCACGGCAAGAATGCCTATTATGGGCAGAAGAAGTAGTTTCGAACGACTATTTCGAACGATTTCTTTTGCTGCGCAAAAGAAATCGTTCGAGGGGTTAGTGTTGTACATCTCTCATATTCCGCTGCCACGCCTTCCGTTTTTCAGACGGACATTAAGCCTACGGTAGTGTGGCGCGTCGCGACACTGCGCAGTTTGCGCGGCTTTGCGGGAACGCAAAGCCGTCGCCTGAAACGCAGGTCGCTCCTTTTCCAAAAAATCTTGCTTTGCAATATTTTTTGGATGCCTTGGGCTTAGGCGGGGCGTCACGCGCAGGGATCGGGGGATCTCCAAAGGCCGCAAAATCATTCAAAAAAACAAAAAATCCAAAAAAGGGGTATGAATTTCATGAAAGAAAAAGTAGTTTATTGGTTGACAGGTTCGCAGACGCTGTACGGCGATGACGTGCTCAAGCATGTTGCGCAGCACTCGGAGGAAATGGCAAATTACGTCAGCGGGCATGTGCCCGTCACAGTGAAATATCTCACGACGTGCAAAAGCTCGGACGAAGTCGTCGAGGCGGTCAAAAAGGTCAATCAGGACGAGAATTGCATCGGCATCATCACGTGGTGCCATACCTTCTCGCCCGCCAAAATGTGGATCAAGGGGTTGAAGATGCTGCAGAAGCCCATGTGCCACTTCGCGACGCAGTATAACGAAAAACTTCCCTATGATTCCATCGATATGGACTTCATGAACGAGAACCAAGCTGCCCACGGCGACAGAGAATTCGGGTACATTGTCTCGAGACTTCGCATGGACAACAAGGTCATCGTCGGCTACTATAAAGATCCCGAGGCGCTGAAAGAACTTGCCTCATGGTGCGTCGTTGCGGCAGGGTATGCCTTCTCCAAGACGGTGAAGGTCGCCCGCTTCTCCGACAACATGCGCGATGTCGCCGTCACCGAGGGCGACAAGGTCGATGCGCACATCAATCTCGGCTGGCAGGTCGACTATTATCCCGTCGGCGACCTCGTCGACTACATCGAGGAAGTGACGGAGAAAGAAGTTGACGCCCTCATGAAGGAGTACGGAAAGAAGTACACGATGGGAACGGATCGGATCGACGTCGTCCGTGAACAGGCAAAGTATGAGATCGCCATGGAAAAGCTCTGCAAGGAAAAGGGCGGCTATATCGGCATTGTCGACCATTTCGGTGCGTTGCACGGCATGAACCAGCTCCCCGGACTTGCCATTCAGGATCTTCAATCCAAGGGATACGGCTTCGGCGCGGAGGGCGACTGGAAGATCGCCGCTCTGGGCGCTACCATGCAGTACATGGCGGGGCAGAAGGGCACGGGTCTCATGGAAGACTACACCTATGACCTCGTCGACGGACTCTGCCTCGGCGCCCATATGCTCGAGGTCAGCCCGCAGTTCGCTTCGACGAAACCCGAAATTCAGGTGCATCCTTTGAGCATCGGCGGAAAGTCCGATCCCGCCCGTCTCGTCTTTGAGGGGATCGAAGCACCCGAAGCGATCGCCGTCTCCATGATCGACATGGGAGACAGAATGCGCCTTATCATTCAAAAGATCAGTTTGGTGAAGTACCCGCATCCGATGCCCAACCTTCCCGTCGGCGGTCTGATGTGGAAGTATCAACCCAACTTCAAGGACGGCGTCGCCGCGTGGATCTACGCGGGCGGTGCACATCATACGGTCGTCTCTTCTGTCGTCACGGCACAGCAGATGGTCGATCTCGGCAACATGTGGGGCGTGGAAGTCGTCCTCATCGACGAGAACACGGAGATCAATTCCTTCAAGGAAAAACTTCTGTGGTCGGACGCCGTCTGGAAGACAAGAAGATAACAGAGAGGAACGAGGCGGCGGTTTTCCGCCGCCTTTTCTGTCAAAATTTCATGCTGTGGGGAAGGAATACTCATGTTTTACAGAAAACACATCTTCGGCAGGACTGCGGTCTACTATGTCGAGACCCCTGTGGAGGGGCATGAGGGCAAGACCGTCATCGGACTTGCCGTTTATCCGAGATCGGCGAAAGTCGAACCCGAAAAACTCTATTGTGACAGCCTTGTTCAGGTCGCCTTTTCGGGCGATGAAGCGCTCATCGATTACACCTTGGGCGCCACGATGCGGAACAGGGCTTCTACGCTCCTGAAGGTCGAAAAGCAGACGAGAAAGGGCAATACGGTGACGACGATCCTCGCCGATGCAGACAAAAATTGCTATACCCATGTCTTGAATTATTCCTCGGAAACGGGCGTTTTCACGACCCATGTCCGCTATACGAATAAATCGGACACGGTACGGTGTCTTGAAATGCTCTCGAGCTTCTCGTTGAGCGGCATCACGTCGGTCAAAGGGGGATGCAAGAACACGATGGGGTTGACGCTTTCCCGTTTGACGAGCGCATGGTCGCGGGAATGCAGACTGAAGAGCGAGAAATTCTCGTCGCTCGGGTTTGACATGAGCTGGGCGCGGTACGGGGTGAAAGTCGAGAAGTTCGGGCAGGTCGGTTCCATGCCCAACCGCGGATATTATCCCTTTGCGGCAGTCGGCGACGGAAAGTACTGTCTCGGCGTGCAGATCGAGGCGCCCTATTCATGGCAGATCGAATTGTACGAAGAGAAAGAGACCTGTGCGCTCTCGGGCGGACTCGGCGACTATGAGTTTGCCCATTGGCGGAAGGAGATCCTTCCCGGGGAAAGCTTCGAGACAGAGAAAGCCTATTTCACGGTGCAGAGAGATCTCGGCTCCGTCTGCAACGCTCTTGTTCACGAACAGGACAGGTTGCTCTCCGTTCCCGAGAGCGAGGAAACCTTGCCCGTCATGTACAACGAGTACTGTGCGACATGGGGAAACCCGACGCAGGAACTCATGCTCAACATGATCGACGCATTGAGACCTTTCCCGCAAGTCAAGTATTTTATCATCGACAGCGGCTGGTATAAGCCCGAGGACAAGGGCTGGTGCAACGCCATCGGCGATTGGAACATCAACCGCAAGATCTTTCCCGATCTGACCATCATCGCAGAGAAGGCACGGTCGAGGGGGATGAAGGCGGGTATTTGGTATGAATTCGAAGTCGCGGGACGGGACAGCGAGACATTCTATCGTTCCGACATGCTCCTGCACCGCGATGGAAGTCTGCTGACAAGCAAGAATCGGCGTTTTTTGGACTTGCGTACGGAAGAAGTTGATGAATTTTTACAGAAAAAGCTTCTCAAGCAACTCAAGGACAGCCGCTTTGAATACATCAAGATCGACTATAACGACAATATCGGCGTCGGGTGTGACAGCGACGACGGATCTTCCTCGGGAGAGGGCGGCAGACAGGTGACCGAGGAGAGCCTCGGATGGTTCCGAAGATTGCGGGAAGAGATCCCGACGCTCGTCATAGAGAACTGCTCCTCGGGCGGAAGCAGGATCGAACCGAAACGCATGGGGCTGTCGTCGATGTGCTCGTTCTCGGACGCGCACGAATGCCCCGAGATCCCGCTCGTCGCGGCGAATGTCAGCCGCGTGATCCCCGCCCGCCAAGAGCAGATCTGGGCGGTTTTGAGGGAAAACGAGAGTGATTCCCGCACGATCTATTCTCTCTGTGCCGCCATGATCGGCAGGATCTGTCTTTCGGGAGATATTTTGCATCTCACGGAGACAAAGATCCGTTTAATTCAAAGAGGACTTGATTTCTATGAAAGCATCAAGGAGATCGTCCGCTTCGGGGACATCACCAAGATCGATTGTAACATAGAATACTATCGCGATCCCAAGGGCAGACAGGTGTATGTCAAGGAATATGAGGACAAGAAACTTGTTATCGTCCATTTCCTTGACGATGAAAGTACGGTCCGTCTGGATATCAAGGGCGATACGCTCGTCTCCGCCTACACCGATCTTGCCTATGAAGCGGACGGAAAGCTTGTCATCCGCGGCGAAAAATTCCACGGCGGCGCTTGGCTTTTCAAAAAAGGAGAATGAAATGAAGGAATTGAACAGTCTGCTCTCCGAAAAGGGACAGACGCACATCTTACAGGGGTTTGACGACCTCTCTGCGGAAGCACAGACGGCTTTTGTGAACGAGATCGAAAATATCGACTGGGAAACCGTCGCCCTCTGGAAACATCCCGAGGATCTGAGCGGAAAAGGACAGGTCGAACCCATCGAAGGACTTTCCCTGAAGGACATCGAGGCAAGGAGGGAAGAATACTTTGCGCTCGGAGCGGAAGCGATCAGGCAAGGGAAAGTTGCCTGCGTCCTGCTTGCGGGCGGACAGGGAACCCGTCTCGGCTCCGATGCGCCAAAAGGGGCTTACGACATCGGGATCACCCATCCCGTCTATATCTTCGAAATGCAGATCAAGAATCTTCTCTCGGTCTGCAACGCCTGCAAGGCGCATATTCCGCTCTTTATCATGACGAGCGACAAGAACGACGGGGAAACACGTGCTTTTCTTGAAGAACATCACTATTTCGGCTACCCCAAAGAGGATATCCGCTTTTTCCGTCAGGAAATGGCGCCGAGTGTTGACTTCACGGGAAAGCTGTTTTTGGAAGAGAAGGGCAGATTGGCACTCTCGCCCAACGGAAACGGCGGATGGTATTCCTCATTGAAGAGAGCGGGGGCGGACAGAGATTTCCCCGCGATCGAATGGTACAATGTGTACGGCGTCGACAACGTTCTGCAGAAAAGCGCCGACCCCGTATTTGTTGGAGCCGTCATCGCAAGCGGGATGAACAGCGGGGCAAAGGTCGTCCGCAAGACAGAGCCGCATGAGAAGGTGGGCGTCCTGTGCCTCGAAAACGGACAGCCTTCCGTCATCGAGTACTATGAGCTGACCGAGGAGATGGCGAACCTGAAGGCAAAGGACGGGACGCTTGCCTATTCCTTCGGCGTCATTCTGAACTATCTTCTCTCCGCAAAGCGGCTCGAGGAGATCGCGCAAAAGCGCATTCCCGTCCACGTCGTCAAAAAGAAGATCCCGTATCTCAATGCGCAGGGCGAATATGTGAAGCCCGAGACGGAAAACGGCTATAAATTCGAGACCCTCATTCTCGATATGATCCGTCTCATGGGAAGCTGCCTTCCCTTTGAGGTCGTGCGCGAGAAGGAATTCGCTCCCATCAAAAATAAGACGGGGGTCGACAGCGTCGAGAGCGCAAGGCTCCTCTTGGAACAAAACGGGGTGAAGCTATGACGGAGATGACGGAACTGCACGAGACGTTCATCAAGACGCTCTACGAACTCAACCAGACGATGAAGGAGCTTTTTGAGAGCGGGAACGTTGCGCTCATCGCAGACATGAATGCGCAGGTCAAGCAGCTTTACCGCCTGCAGCACGGAAGCGATGACTCCGTTATGCAGGCGCTCGACGTGGAATGCAATGTCATATACAACAACTTCGACATGATCGTCTCCGTTCTCCGCACGACCGAGAATGGAGAGATCGACAGGGGCGCACAGACGGCGCTCAACAAGTTCCTGCACAACATCGACGAGGCGGTCGTGAACATTGCCGCTTCGCTCGGCGTCGTCTGAATAGGGAAAACAAATCATAACATACGTTATATAACATATGTTATTTGATTCTCTCAAGAGATAAGGAGATCATTATGAAGAAGAAAAGTGCTTTGCGGATCCTTCTTTCCTTTGTCCTCTGTTCCATGATCGCGATGGGCGCGTGTGCCTGTTCATTCGGGTCATGGGGTTCGGGCAATTCGGGGAATACCGCAACGGAGACGGATCCTACGATACGCTCCGTCTATGACCTCTATGCGGAGCGTTGCGCCGCAAATGGGGACGATCCCTTGACCTATGATGCTTGGCTGTCATCCATCAAGGGGGAAAAGGGTGACAAAGGCGACAAGGGGGAGAGCGGAAACGGCTGGCATTACGGCAACGGCGCCCCCTCCGCGACGCTCGGAAAGAACGGCGATCTTTACCTCAATTTCGAAAATTACGACATCTACGTCAAAGAGGGCGGTCAATGGAGCGTCCGCGGCAACATCAAGGGTGAAAAAAGGGATCCCGCAGAGGGCGGATCGGGTTCGGAAAGCGAAGGTACAACTGCAGAATTGCAAATACACTTTCTTGAGCTTGGTTCAAAATATACGGGCGACTGTATTTATATTAAAATCGGCGATACTGATATTCTTGTTGACGGTGGTTGCCGCGAAGCTTCCGCCGATACGATTGAGCGGTATGTTGATGCTTTATGCACCGACAACACGCTTGAATATGTTATCGTTACACATGCCGACCAAGATCATATTGCCGCATTTGCAGGGAACGGCACCTACGCGAGCCTGTTTGAACGCTTTGTTTGTGAGAAGATCATAGATTTTCCGAAGACTGGCAAAACAACGGATGTATACAATAGATATGTGTCATCGCGCAACAAAGAGGTTGAGGTGGGTGCGGTACATTATACAGCGCTCGAATGCTACAACAATATAAATGGGGCGCAACAAAGTTATGAACTCTCTGAAGGTGTCACGCTCAACTTCCTCTACAACTATTACTACGAACACAGCACATCCGATGAGAACAATTATTCCGTATGCTTCTACATCAACCAAGGTGACTATAACTATCTATTCACAGGTGATTTGGAAGAAAGCGGCGAAGCGTTTCTTGTACAAAATAACGATTTACCGCATTGTAAACTCTACAAAGCAGGGCATCACGGTAGTAAGACATCTTCCACGGAAGCCCTTCTCTCTGTCATTCAACCTGAATATGTATGCGTGTGCTGTGTCGCAGGATCACCAGAGTACACTGTAACTAATGAAAACATGTTTCCAACGCAGTTGATGATCGATCGTGTAGCGAAATATACGAAGAATATTTTCGTCACATCGCTCGTTGTAGATCCTGTAGAAGGGCAAAAAAAGTGGGGCGGAATCACATCCATGAACGGTAACGTAACTGTTTGTTCAAATGGGGTCGATTTTACCGTGACGGGAAGCAACAATTCGACGATCTTGAAGGATACCGATTGGTTCAAACAGAACAGAACATGGCCGTCGTACGGCGTTCAATAGAAAAAGAGGCACCCCATGTCGCAAATTACTGCCATCACACCCCAAAAAAAGGACAAAACACGCTGCAATTTAGAGATCGACGGCAAGTTCTTTTGCGGCATGAAACTTGTCACCGTAATGCAAAACCGCCTCAAGGTCGGCACTGAGATCGCGGCGGAGGAACTTTCACGGATGCAGCTCGAGAGCGAGAAGGAGACCGCTCTCGATAAGGCGCTCTTCCACATCACTGCGACGATGAAAACGGAGCGCGAGATCAGAGATTTTCTCAAAAAGAAGGGATATCTCGAAGATGTGTGCGACTATGTTGTGGAACGCATGCGCGAGCAGCGCTTTCTCGACGACGGTGCATATGCCCGTGCGTATGCGGAGAGTATGTCAAAAAAGAAAGGAGCTCGTCTCATTGCGATGGAACTCAAGCAAAAGGGTGTCTCCGATGATGCGATCGGGGAAGCTTTGACGGGACTTTCCGAGGACGAAGCCGCAAAGAACTGTCTGGAAAAGTATCTCCGCGGCAAGGACGTGTCGGACAAGAAGGTCATTCAAAAGGCTTACGCCAATCTTATTTCCAAGGGGTTCGACTACGAAACGGCAAAGCGTGCGCTGGAAGGGTTGAGGGACGAGGATGAGGATCGATAGGCTCGAATCGGTGGATTCCACCAATCTCTATCTCAAACGTTTTCTCGAAAAACGGGAAGATATCGCCGTTTTTTCCGATATTCAGACAAACGGAATGGGGACGAAAGGGCGATCCTTTCTCTCCGATCTCGGGGGCGTTTATTTCTCCGTTCTGACGTTCTATCACGAGCTTCCGACCTCGGAAGCATTCCGCATCATGGCGCATGCTGCCGTTGCGGTGTGCCGAACGGCGGAGCATTTCGGGATCGAGGCAGAGATCAAATGGCCCAACGATGTCCGCGCAGCGGGAAAAAAACTTGCGGGGATCCTCATTGAGAACGGATTTCGGGGGGATCTCATCGATCACAGCATCGTCGGCATCGGTCTGAATGTCCGAAACGACGTGTCACCTCTCAACGGGATCGCCGTCAGCATGAAGAACTTGCTTTCCGTCCCGCCGCGTGTCGTTGAGGTCCGAAACAGCTTGCTTGAAAATTATCTGCGCCCGTCAACATTCGAAGAATACTTATCCCATGTGCATTTTTTGGGGAAACAACTTCAGGTCACCGAAGGAGAAGAACATTATTTTGCCGTCGCAAGGCAAGTTCTCCCCGACGGAAGGCTTGAAGTGGAGAGGGACGGGATGTCCCGCCTTCTTTCGGACGCCGAGATCGCGCTTTGTCCCGAGGTAAAACGATGAAATATGCCTTTACAAATGCGCAAATGCGCGAATTTGACAAAAGAGCAACAATGACGATGTCTGTCTCCGTTCTGATGAAACGAGCAGGCGAGGCGCTTGCCGACGCCGTTGAAGCCGCGCTTGAGCGTCTCGGACAAAGGGACGCCGTCTTTGTATGCGGCGGTGGGAACAACGGCGGAGACGGCTTTGTTGCCGCCGAACTTCTCCGAAAGAGGGGATATGACGTTGCAATCGTCTGCCTTGCGGATCATTTTTCCGAAGGCTGTGCGGAAGCAAAAGCTACGTATGGGGGCGAAATCCTTGCAAGGATCCCCCGACGGATCTACTCTGTCACCGTCGACTGCCTCTTCGGAACGGGACTTTCCCGTCCCGTCGATCGTGAAAATGCAGATCTCGTATCCTTTATCAACAGCGGAAGATATGTCATCGCCTGCGACATTCCCACGGGACTTTCCGACGGCGGGATTGCCTTTTCTCCCTGTGTCAAGGCAAAGGAAACGGTCTGTATGGGTCAATTAAAAACTGCCCTCATCCTTTCGGACGGGGCAGATCTCAGCGGAAAATCACCGTCGCGGACATCGGCATTCCCGCGGAAAACGGTGCGGAAGTTTGGGAAGATCGAGACATAAAGGCGTATTTTCCCGAGAAAAAGTCCAATTCCAACAAGGGGAATTACGGATCCGTCTCCATTCTTGCAGGGTACGGAACACTCGGTGCGCCGCTCCTGTCGGTCGGCGGGGCGTTGAGATCGGGCGCAGGGTATACGGAATTTTGGATTCCCGCTTCGGAGACGGGGGAGATCGACGAGATGCACAGAACTGTCATCACGGCGAAATATCCCGCATGTATCTTTCATTTTTTTGCGGATGAACCCTTCCATACACAGGCGGTCGCGTTTGGAATGGGCGCGGGCGTCGGTCAGCGGCAGCGGGAGATCCTCGAAGAACTTCTTTCGACGTACACGTGCGGGACTCTCGTGCTCGACGCAGATGCCTTGAACACACTTTCCGCCTATGGGGTCGAAATTTTGCGCAAAAAGAGTTGCCGTATCGTCATAACGCCTCATCCGAAAGAGTTTTCGCGTCTCACGGGCAAGAGCGTGGAGACTCTTCTCTCCGACCCTATCGGAGCCGCAAAGAGTTTCTCAAAGGAATACGGCGTCACGGTCGTTCTGAAGAACAACCGTACGGTCATTGCGGAAGGGGACAGGGTCGCGATCTCCCTGACGGGTTCGCCCGTCCTCTCCAAGGGCGGCAGCGGAGATGTGCTTGCGGGGTTCCTTGCGGGAACGATTGCCCGCGGTATCCCGCCCTTTGAGGCGGCTGTCGTCTCATCCTACCTTCTCGGACGTGCGGGAGAACTTCTCGCCGCTGAGAGGGACGAATATTCTCCCGACGCGACAGACGTCATCGGGTATCTCTCCAAAGCGATCCGCTCGGTCATGTGACTTCCGCAAACCCGATCGCCCTTACAAGTACGGCAGTCACGAGCAAAACGCAGCCGCTGATGAGATAATAGAGCGGAAAGAGTGTAAAAAGACTCATGATGAGGAGCAGACAACCGCTCAAAAAGAAGGGACGTGCGTTCTTTTTGGAGAAAGATCTCTTAAGATTTGCCTTGACCGATCTGCGCGGAAGTTGCCCGCAGATGAGCGGATGCGGCGTCGTTCCCGTCCTTGCAAACAGCGCATACACGTCATCTCCCCGCAAAATTCCCTTTTGGAAGCGCAGCAGAAGCTTTTCCGCTTCCGCCGTCACGGCATTGCAGGCGACGGTGAACCGCTCTTCCCCGTACGATCTCAAGAGCCGCGCCACCGCATCGGCGGAGAGGGGTTCCATCGTGAAGAGAGGAATGACCAATTCTCCGTCCCGCTCGAGGACATCGCCCTTGAGGTTGGCTTCTCCGCCGTCCGCGACGAGCGCCGTCAGGAGCGCCGCCCGCACCCGTTCCTCCTTTTCGAGGGCAAGATGCAGAAGCAGGGCGTCCCGTTCTTCCTTCTCCCGTTTTCCCTTGACCTTCTTCCGCCGTGCGCGGGAAAGCACAAACCCGCTGCCTGCACCCGTGACAGCGGCGACGAGAAGGGAGATGAGGAGACAGACCCACAGGCTTTGGCGGAAATAGCGAAGGATCCCAAAGGTCACAAAGCATGCGGAGAGGGTATAAAAGAGGACGTCGAGGACGTCCGCAAGGCAAAACCGTTTCATATGGAGTAATTTTTGCCCCGAATTTCACAAATTAAACTTGCAAACGGGACGAAAGTATTGTATAATCAAGCTATGAAGATCGCACTCTTCGGGGGATCGTTCGACCCCGTCCACAGGGAACATATTCGGATCGCCGAAGAAGCGAAGCGGGAGCTGGGACTTCAAAAGCTCCTTTTCATTCCATCTTACCGAGCGCCGCACAAGGCGTTGGGCGCGATCGCAAGCGGAGAGGACCGTCTTGCCCTTCTCCGCGCCGCATGCAGTTCTCTACCCTTTGCGGAAGCGGACGATATCGAGCTCCGCGCCGAGGGGACGAGCTACACCTATCTCACTTGCCGCGCCTTCAGGGAAAGATTTCCGCACGACGAGCTGTTTTTCCTCGTCGGGGCAGACATGCTTGAGGACTTTTTCACTTGGAAGTTGCCCGAGGAGATCCTGAAAAACGTCACGCTCGTCGCATGCGGGCGGGGCGAAGAGCAGGTGAGCGGACTGCATGAGAAGTTTCGTTCCCGTTTCGGGAAAGATTTTACGGAACTTTCCTTTGCGGGGAAAGAAATCTCTTCCACGGACCTTCGCGTTGCCATCGCATTCGGGGATCCCGAAGCCGAAGAGTTTCTTCCGCCCGAGACTGTTCCGCTCCTGCGGGAGAGGGGACTCTACCGCTATCCGCAGATCGAGGGGGCTATGGCTCTTCTGACGCAAAAACGGAAGGAACACAGCGAGCGCGTCGCAAAGATGGCGTGCGCGAGAGCGAGGAGCCTCAAGCTACCCGAGGAGAAGGCGCTCTCCGCCGCGATGCTCCATGACTGCGGCAAATATGTCCGGAAAACCGACCCCATGCTGCAAAATTTCCGTCCGCCCGAGGACGTTCCAGAGCCTGTTCTGCATCAATACACGGGGGCGTATCTTGCGGAACACCTCTTTCACGTCACCGATGAGGACGTGCTGAACGCCGTCCGCTATCACACGAGCGGAAGGGAGAACATGTCCCAACTCGAAAAACTCATCTTTCTTTCCGATCTTCTCGAAGAGGGGCGCAGCTTTGCGGGCATAGAGCCGCTGCGGGAAGCGTTTTGGAAAGACCTCGACCTCTGCATGTATCTTTCTCTGAAGCACCAACTTGCCTATCTGGAAGAACGAGGGGAGCCGATCTATCCGCTCACGCAGAGGGCGTTCGACTGGTTGAAAACGCATACGCGTTTCGAATAAACACATCACGGAGGAACATTATGGAAAGCTACGAACTCGCAAAAAAGGCATGCAAGGCGCTGTCCGACAAGAAGGGCGAAGACATCGTCATTCTCAACGTCGGCGACCAGACGGTGGTCTGCTCCTATTTTGTCATCGCGAGCGGCAAATCCACCACGCAAGTGCGTGCGCTCTGCGAAAATGTGGAAGAACAGCTCAAAAAGCTCGATCTTGAACCCGTCCGCACGGAAGGGGTACGGGAAGGCAGATGGGGCGTTCTCGACTACGGCGACGTCGTCATTCACGTTTTCAACGAGGAGTCCCGTCTCTTCTATTATCTCGAACGGCTGTGGGACAGCGGACAAAACCTCGAACACTATAAAGATTGAGGACAACGCTATTTGAATTGGATGCGCTTGGGGTCGGAGTATTCCGACTTCGGGCGCTTTTTTTTGCGCTCGACGATGTAGTAGACGGGTTCCGTCTGTCCGCGGGAAGGTTCCGTCTTCTTTGCGGGTCTTGCCTGTTTCTTCATGGATCTGTAACCGATGGCTGCAAGACGGACGGCATGCACGGCAAACGCACAGAGAAGGAACAAAATGACGGTATAAAATGCGCCCCAAGCTTGGATCGAAAGGAGATTCATGCGAAAATGATATCATCTTTATGCTGTCATTTTCTGTGAGAAAATGGCATAATGGGGACGGATTTAGGGGAAAATATCCGCATGGAAGATTTGATCGGTCCGAAACTTACGCCCGAGGACAGAGCCGCTTTTACCGAATTCAAGCGCACGAGAAGGGAACAAGAGGTCAGAAATGTTCTGAAAAGACTTCTCGCCGACGCATCCAGACGGGAGACGGACAATGCTCTTCTCAAAAAAATTTGCGACTATGCAAAGAGATCCGAACTCAGCGGCGTGTTGGTCTCTCCCGTCCATGTGTCTGCCGCAAGGCGGCATCTCGCGGAGAGCGGCGTCCGCGTCATCTGCATCGTCGGCGGCAACGGGGAAACTCTTCCCGCCGTCAAAAAATACGAGGCAAAGCGTGCGCTCAAGGCAGGGGCGGGGGAGATCCGCCTCATCCCGTGCTATCCGGCGTTGATCGGGAACGATCTTTCCTACCTCAAGCGGGAGCTCCGCAAGGTGCGAAGGGTCGCCAAAAACCGCGGCGTCGTGCTCTCCCTCGAGGACCATTCTCTCGGCGAACGGGAGATCGCCCTCGGCACGCGGGCGGCTGCGGAAGGCGGAGCGACGGGCGTCTGCGTGCGCGGCGAGACGGAACTTGTACTGCGGGCGGTCGGGTGCGCGGCAGGAAAGCTCTCCGTCGACTGTTCGGGCGTCGAAAATGCCGACCAGCTCCGCTCGCTCATCTCCCTCGGCGCCGTCCGTCTCGTTTCGCCATGTCCCGAGAGCATTTCCGAGCAGCTCTTCTCCGCGCTCGATGCCTCGGTTTTTGCAGAGGGAAATTTTCCCTCGGACTGAAATTGTCCGTTCGGATGTCCGTTTTTCCGCCCGAACACCTTGCGCATATAACAATTTATGTTCCGATTTTTCAAAATTCGTCGTTTCGGGGAAATTTTTTCGAAAAAAAAGGATTTTTATGAAAGATTTTTTCTTTCAAATCATTGACTTGCCCTTTTAATCGTGATATAATCTGTCTGTATGACATAGAGTCTGCGTTTTTCGCCTTACGCGTGTGCGCGTGACATACAATCAACGCACGGCGGACAGGCGGTTGCAGACGAAGAAAACGAAATCTAATCTGTGTCAAGAGGAGAAAAGCATGAGTGCTGAAGGCAAGAAGAAGGACAAGGGCTTTATTGCGATACTCGTACTGATTATCGTATGCGCTTGCCTCATGGTCGCCGCCGTCACTACGCTCGGCATCGGAATGTCGAACGGCATGGGCGGCACGGAAGAACCCGGTACGCAGGGTGAACAGACTGCTCCCGCGTCGAAGTGGTACACCGGGAACGGTGCGCCCGCTGCGACTTTGGGCAACAGCGGCGACTTGTATCTCGACAAACAGAGCGGGAACGTCTACGAAAAGGGCGGTTCCGGCTGGACTGTCGCCTGCAATCTGAAGGGCGACTCTTCCGAGGTCGTTCCCCACATCGGTGAAAACGGCAACTGGTACATCGGTACGACCGATACGGGAGTTGCCGCCAAGGCTCTTACGCCGAGCATCGGTGCGGACGGCTATTGGTACATCGGCGACGAAAAGACGGACAGCCGCGCTTGGCTCGACGTCAAGATCGAAAACGGCGAATGGTACATAGACGGGAAACCGAGCGGGATCCCCGCTTCCGTCGTTCCCCATATCGGGCAAGCCGACAACGGCGAGCAAGAGGGGATGTGGTACATCGGCGACCAGCTGACGGGCTTCAGAGCTTCGGGAACGAGTCTCGAGATCTCCGATGACGGCTACTGGGTCGTTGACGGCGAAAAGACTTCTACGCATGCCGAAGGCAGCAAGCTCGCGATCACCGACGACGGCTACTGGGTCATCGACGGTGTCAAGACCGACTATACCTGCGCACCTTACATGAAGGACGGCAAGTGGTACGTCGGCTCGAAAGAGATCGGCGACGCAGCTCCCCATATCGGCGCGAACGGCAACTGGTATGTCGGCGAGAAGGATACGGGCTATTCCGCATCCGGTGCGATGTGGCACAGCGGCGAGGGCGCTCCCTCGACGGCTGCGATCCCCGCTGCACATGAGGGCGATTTCTATTTCGATACCGAAAGCGGCGACGTCTACCGTTTCTATAACGGTGCATGGGCGAAGTTCGTCGATCTTCGTTATGACCTCAACCCCGAGACCAACGAGTGGGAACTCAACGGCGAAGGCACGGGCGTCTATGCGACGGCATGGTCGAGCGGCGAAGGCGATCCTACAGGGAAACTTGCGGGTCACGTCGGCGATTTCTACCTTGACGCGGTAAGCGGTATCATATATAAATATGTATCTGCCACGGAAGGTTGGGAAAAACTCCTTTCCGTCAAGCAGTGGTCGACGGGGAACGGCGCACCCGATGATGCGTTCGGTTTCTTGGGCGACATGTATGTTGACCTCGATGACGGTCAGCTCTATCAGTATAACGGCACGGCTTGGGAAGCTGTCGACGGAATTATTCTCCGCGGCACCAAGCTCTTCACGGGCAGCGGAGCACCTGCTGCCGATCTCGAAGGCGCAAAACTCGGCGACTTCTACTTTGACCTCAAGGACGGCGTTATCTACGAACTCAAGAAGGTCGAAGGCGAAGTGAAGTGGGTCGCTGCGAACCTTGACGATCCTCTCGCGGGGACCAGATGGCTCAGCGGCACGGTCGATCCTACCGATGACCTCGATGCAAAGGATTACGACGTCTACTTCAACACCGAGAGCATGACTCTTTGGCAGCTCACGCCCAAGGCTGAGGGCGAAGGTTCCGAGTGGAAGAGACTCGGCGTTCTTTCCAGCCAGCGCGGCACCAAGTGGTTCTACGGCTCCTTCACGCCCGAACTTCCGCAGGACGAAGCGGGCTTCGAAAAGCTCACCGAAGGCTCTATCGATAGTGACTTCTATCTCCAGACATTCGATTCCTTCAGCGGTATGAAGGGCTTCAGAATGTATGTGAAGGAAAAGGGAGCGTGGACTCTCCTCGTCGACATGGCGACGGCAGAGAGATACACGGAATTCAACATTCCTTCTTACGACTCGCTCCGCTCGTTCCGCAACAGCGTCAACGGCGTCTATGGCGAAGCGAATGCTTACAGCGACACGATCGTCCACGTTATCGCGGACGTTGTGATCCCCGCAGACGAAAGCGCCACCTTCGGCGTTGTCGGCGACGAAGAGAACGTATTCAGCGGCATCCTCGACGGTCAGAAGGGTGCTGAAGGCAAATACACGATCAGCGGCATCACGGGCACGCTCTTCGGCACGCTCAAGGATGCTACGATCCAAAATGTAGACTTTATTGGTTCGATCAACGCGAAAGCGCTCACGACCGATACAAAAGACAATGCTGTCTCTCTCCTCACAGGCACATTTGGTCTTGCACAAAAGTTCGAAGGAACTGTTATGATCAAGAACGTTACCCTTACGCTCACATTGGTCGACGACGAGGGCGCCGCTCTCGGCACGGCGACCATCGTTTGGGGCAACGAAGAAGATACGCCGAGCGTCACCGTCACGATCACGGGCAATAAGGCGGAGACTGCGTCCATTGCGGCGACTGCGACCACACTTGCCGACTATAAGCTTCAGCTCGAAGATCAGATCCTTGAACTCGGCGCAGCAAGCTTCACGTTCAACAACATCGCACTCACGGGCAACAGCGTGTTTGTTGTCGACAATGCGAAGGCATTCGCTCTTACGGGCAGCTATATCAGCGCAAAGCCTGAGAATGCGAAGTATCACAACGCTCCCGTGTTCGGCGATTACGGCAAGGAACTCAAGACGGCGGAAGAGGGCGGATACGACCTCGAGATCTCGGGCAACACGTTCGCGACCGATCGTGCCGTCTACATGTACAACAAGGTGACGAGCGTCCTCGTCAGGGAAAACGTGTTCGGCACGACCGAAAAGCCGATGGGCGACGAATGGGCTGTCAAGTTCATGGCGATCGGCGCAGATTCGACCTTCAAGGTCAGCGGCAACGTCATCAATGGCGCGACCTCGACGGCGGAAGGCGAAGACAACGATACGTTCTATGCCTTTGATTTCTATGCAGACGAAGAGAACAAGGCGAATGCATACAGCGTCGAGTTCGAAAGCAACACCCTCACCGTTGCGGACAATGCGACAGCGAAGGGCAATTACGGTCTTGTCAAGGTCGAGGCGCAAGACAACAACGGCGGCAAGGGCAAGATCTATCTCCTCGGCGATACGAACTCCGTCAGCGGAAAAGACATGTTCGACGCTGTTGCCTACACGCTCTATCACAAGGGCGCAGGCGCCGTTCCCGATGATGCAGATCCCGAAAATGCCTTCTCGTTCATCGCGTTCAACGCGGCGCTCGATGAGGAAGAAAAGCTTACGCAGGGCTATGTCTACATCGGCAGCGAATTCGGCAAGACGCACACGTACAAAGCTACAGATCTTTCCGCAGAAGTTTCGAAGAAAGACGATGTTTGGATCATCGACCTTGGTATCACATACCAGTATAAATCTGGCGAAGTCGAAGACCCTGCGGGCAAATTAGAGCCTGTCTATTCCTACATCAACGATCCGCTCGGCTTCGTACAGCATGTCGCCGACTATACAGATCATTACTATATAAATAATGTAATGGGTCTCGTGTACTTCCGTGACTCTGTCAAAAACAACACGATCGCTGCTGGCGGATATGAGGGAATGACCGTTGTTCTGACGGAAGATCTCAAGACGGAAGATGTTGTCGAAGTATACGATTTCGCCAAGAATGAGTTCTGCTTCTGGAATGAAGCGCCGATCGGTACGGAAAGCGCACCCTTCAAGGGTACGTTCGACGGCTCCGATTTGAAGATTCTCAACATTAGCGGCAATCCGTTCTTCGGCTATGTTGACGGTGCAACGATCAAGAATCTCAAGCTCGAGAATGTCAAAGTTTTCGGCAATCAGAATGTCGGCGGTCTCGTCTCCTATGTCAAGGGCAATACGACGATCCTCGACGTTGCGGTTTCGGGTGAACTTACTTTGGCGCCGAATGCCGGCAACGCATGGGTATATTCTCGTTCTATCGGCGGTCTCGTCGGCGGCGTCGATGCGACTGCGAACCTTACGGTCGGCGGTGTCTACTTCAGCGGTACACTCAACAACTTGTATGAAGAGATGGCTCAAGACGGGACGGAACCCGGCGCGAAGCTCATCCACAATAAGTTCAACTATCTTGTTTACAACTATGGTCTTGTCGGATCCTCCGGTTCCGAAACCACAAAAGATACTTGGACTGGCGAGCATAATATCTATGCCGCTGCAAAAGTTACCGTCACCACGGCCGGAGTCAAGGGTACTTGGGAACCCGGCAAGCCCGATACGCCGTTCACGGCGATCGTGGATGCGACGGTCGTTGCAACAAAACTTAAGCTCAACGCAACATTTGAGAGCGGAGAAGTGACGAATGACATGAGCGGCGTTGTCGTCTCTGTCTATGAAGATGAGGGAACGCCCGCAAGCGAAGCTCTGACGGGACTCTACAATGTCGCAGAACTCGTCAACGGCGGTATCTCCTTCGAGAATCAGATCGTTCTTCTTACTTCGAATGTCAGCATTTTGAATACGACAGGAAACGAATGGACGCCGATCGGTACGGACACCGCACCCTTCAAGGGCACCTTCCTCGGCGCTCCCGATGCGGCAGAGGGGGCAACGGCTCCCGCTCCTTACGCCATTCGCGGCGTTCTCGGTTCGCTGTTCGGTTACCTTCAGGGCTCTGTCAAGAATCTTACGATTTCGGTTGCAGTGAAAGAGGCTTCGAACTATGGTCTTGTCGCTGCCAAAGCGGCGGCAAATGGCGACAGCCCTGCAACGATTGACAATGTCCTTGTCACGGGTTCGCTTTTTGAAACTGACCTTACAAAACTTGCGGGTAAGCAGGTCAAAGACTATGTGGCAGCTCCGTTCGGCTTCTACGAGGCGGATGAACTGGAAGCCGTCGTCGTCACGGATTCGACTGCTTCGATCGGCTTAGATTATTCCAACGTCGATCTCCTTGTGAAAGTCGAGAAAGACAGCTCTGTATATGTTCGTGTATTGGGTAGCGGAACCGAACCCAACATTACCGACGAAGCGCTCGTTCTCAACGGCTTCACGAAGGGCGGAAAGAATCTTGCGGCTGAATACAACTTCACAACTCTGAAATTTGAGGGCAACAGCTCGGTCGACATCGCCAAGGCGACATCCTTCACGATGAAAGACTGCGTCGTGAACGTCACGCCTACCGACGACGACGTGAACACCCGCGAGGCATTCATCATCAGTGCTTCGCACCTTGCCGCCGACAAGTGGGAGCTTGAGAGCGGAAAAGTCCATACGCTGTCTCTCGACATCGAAGACAATAAGATCGTTGTCAAGAAAGCAGAGGCCGAAACGAAAGATCCCATCGCTCTGTTCATTCTTCAGAACAAGATCGCGGACGGCTCCAAGATCAGCGGCAACACGATCGGTGACGACACGAACCGCTTCGAGTTCGTCGGCATCAAGCTCGGCGAGTTTGAGGACGGCGCTAAGATCACCCTCGAGAACAACACCGTCTACGGAAAAGTTTCCGCAGAGGGCAAGTGGTTCGGCGGCTTCGACTTCTTGGAGGACGGCGACCACGAACCGAAGTTCAGCGCATACCTCAAGAGAAACACGGTCGATGTCAAAGCGGCAGAGGGGATCGAACTCCTTCCCGGCGACGGCACGGCTGGTTCCAAGACCAACTACTCCTTCGTTCAGGTCGAAGGCAACGGCGGCGCGACCCACGGTATGGTCTACGTCCACACCGACAACACGCTTATCGTCGACGGAGAAGAGGGACGCTCCCTCAAGTACGAGGATGTCGCGAACTGGATCACGGCGGATGGCAAGATCGGCAACGCCGACTACATCGGCTACAACGTCGAGTGGAATGACGACCTCGAGATCACGAAGGGCGACTTCGTATTCGGCTATGACGACTTCTGGTACTACGGGAACCAGAAGAAGGGCGATGTTGCTCTGTTCGACGCGGCGGTCAAGGATCTTGCAGCGGCTGTTGCGGAAGGTTCCGAAGAGAACATCCACGTTGTCATCGGCAACTCGTTCGGCAGAAAGCTCTCCGAACTTACGGTTCCCGAAGGCGGCGACAAGAGCGCCAAATACAACACCTACTACATGTTCGACAAGACGGGTCTTGAAACGTTTGTCACCCTTACCAACGAAGGGTACAGCTTCGCGGGCAAGACTGTCATGTTCGACGACGGATTCAACAAAGACGGCAGCTACGTACTCGATCTCTCGGACTATGGCGACGAGTGGATCCCGATCGGTAATTCGGATCATGCTTTCGACGGTACCTTCGACGGCAGCTACGGCAGCGGAGCCGAAGCAGCCAACTGGCAGATCACGAATCTCACCTACAACGGCACGAAAGAGAAGGCGGAGAACTTCGGCTTCTTCGGCTACACGCGTGGCGGTGCAGCAAATGCTGCCCTCAAGAATCTCGACCTTCACGAATTCACCTACAATATCCCCGACGGACGTACCGACAACGCAACGACGGGTGTCCTCGTCGGCAATGCGGAAAAGACGACGATCGAAAACGTCCACGTCGCGAACAGCACTCTGACGAACTTCCTCAAGAACGTCGGTGCGGTTGCGGGTCACATCAAGGAAGTTACGATGACGAAAGTCACCGTCCAGAACGTCAAGATCGATTCCGAGAACGTCAATGCGGGTGCGGTCGTCGGCGTCGCAGAAAAGAGCACGTTCGAAGAAATTCGTGTCGGCTGCTCGGTTGCAGACGGAAAGGTTACGCCTTCTACTGACAAGGTGACCGTGAGCGGCATGTACTCCGTCGGCGGCGTGGTCGGTCTTGCCAAGGACGGCATCACCGCCAAGGATGTTTGGTCGGCGGCTGATCTCCAGCTTGACATGGTCTCCGATCAGAAGTTTGCAACGCTCATCGGCGGTATCGTCGGCGGCGTGAACGACTCGGCGACCTCGACATTCACCTTCAAGGATACGCACTTCATCGGTACGCTCAACCGTCTGGCATTCCTTACGACCTTCACCGCAAACTATGCGAACTACGGTCTCGTCGGCGGCGAAACGGATGGCTCGAACAACGTCACGCTCAACATCACCGAATCGAGCTTCCACTCCGAACACGCCGAAGGCTTCAAGCAGGAGACCGATTGGAACGAAACGGGCGAAGTCACGTCGCAGTACAAGGTCAGCACCCTGAACGGTCTCGAGTACTTCCGCGATCAAGTCAATCTCGGCAATCCTTACACGGGTGAAACCGTTCACCTCATCAAGGATATCTACCTTGAGAAGAAAGAATGGACGCCGATCGGCAACGAGACGTACGCATTCGAAGGTATCTTCACGGGCTACTACGACAAGGCTGATAAGGAAGAGACGGATGCGCCTAAAGCGAACACGAACGAGGGCGCGATCGGCGAAACCGATTACACTTGGACGAAGGATGCCTTCACGATCTCCGACCTCAATGTCAAACAGCACAAGCAGCACGTCAACTACGGCTGCGAAGGCGGCGACTACGCAGGTCTCTTCGGACGGATCGCAGACGGCGCTAAGGTCGAAAAACTCAACATCGACGGCGCTCATGTCACCGGTCACGAGAAAGTCGGTGTCATCGCAGGCGGCGTCGGAACAACCAATGACACCTCGCGGCAGGGCACGATCGAGAACGTCACGGTCTACAATGCAGAGGTCCACGGACATCACTGGGTCGGCGGTCTCGTCGGTTATGGCGCTTGCGACGTCAAGGGTTCGCAGGTCATCGACCTCGTTGCGACTGCAACGCCCGAACTTGTCACGGTCGAAAGCAACCCGAAGTTCGACAACGGCGACAAGCTCGGCGGTCTCGTCGGTTACGTCGGCTATGGCGTCGCACAGACCTTTGATCACAACCTCGTCGCAGACGCTACGCTCACCGCGTATCGCGATGTCGGCGGTCTCATCGGTATGGATAACAGCACGGGCGACACTACTGCGAGCACGTTCACGAACAACACCGTTCAGAACGTCACCGTCAACGTCCAGAGGAGTGGCTTCAACTCCAAGGCGACGGCGCCCGAAGGCTGGTGGACCCCGACCGATTGGACAGAATTCTGCAACTACACGCAGGACTACACCTATGTCGGCACCTACCAGCGCAATGCAGAGTGGATGGTCGGCCGTTACAGCTACAGCGACGAGACGGCAACGACGAAGGGCGTCAACGTCGTCGGCGGCACAACGAACAACACCAACGTCGGTACGGCGATCAACCGTAACGAGAGCGAAGATGCCAAGGGTCTCGTCTATGACAACAACGCTTGGCGCATCACGACCGTTGAAGGTCTCAACACCCTCCGTGAACTCCTTGCAAAGACCGAGGCAGGCACCCACGACGGGCAGGACTACACGGTGGGCTTCGAAGGTCAGAAGGTCGTCCTCGACGGCGACATCGATCTGAGCGTTGCGGCAACCGTTGCGCTCGACGCAGAAGCGGCGGCTTGGACCCCGATCACCAACTTCAAGGGCACCCTTGACGGACGCGGACACGTCCTCAAGAACCTCAACGTTTCGGGCAATGGCGACATCGGCTTCTTCTCGTCGCTTGATTCGACGGCAACGGTTTCGAACATCATCTTCGAGAATGCGACCGTAAACGGCACGAACACGACGTTGAGCGGCAGCGCAGTCAATGCGAATGCGGGCGTCCTCGCAGGTACGATCAACGGCGCGACGATCAGCGGCATCACTGTCAAGAGCAGCACGATCACGTCGGAAGCGGTCGCGGGCGCTCTTGCAGGCAAATTGAGCGGCACGGTCAATGTCACGGGTATCACCGTCGACGGCGCAACCGTGACGGGCGGCACCGCAGAAGGCGGCACGGCTGCTGCACTTGCAACGGTCGAAGCGGGCGCAACGGGCACCGTGGAGAACTTCAACTTCACAGGTACTCTTACGGCAAAGACCACCGTTTATCTTGCCAAGGTCGAAGGCTTGACCTACAAGAACTGCACCGTCAGCGACACCGCAATGACGTCTGCAGAGGGCATGTTCTACGGCACGTATGCGAATGCAGACGGTTCGACCGTCCTCGACAGCGCATACTTCATCCTCGGCAAGGACGATACGCTCACCGCGCTCAAGATCCTCCAGAACTTTGCAGCGTATGTGAACGAAGGGCATGACTTCGACAAAGAAACAGTCTATCTCCTCGAGAATGTCACGCTTGGCGCAACGGATACGTGGACCCCGATCGGGGCACAGAACGCTGTGTTCAACGGCACGTTCGACGGCAACGGCAACACGATCAAGGGACTCAAGACGACCCTGTTCGGTCACGTCGGCGCGAAGTTTGTCCTCAACATGCTGCATGTTGAAGTCTCCAATGCTTCTACTGCAACCGCGCTCTACGGCATCGCAGATGTCGCGGCAGAGGGTGCAAAGGTCACGAATTCCGACATCACCAACACGAACGATGCGTACAACACGAACGATGCGTATGAGATGAAGTTCGTTTGGGATGACAAGGGTGTCGTCACGGCTGCTACCACCTTCGATCATAAGGTCAAGACAGTTGACGGACTTAAGTATCTTGCAACCGTCGTCAACAGCGGCGTCAGCTTCGAAGGCGCTACGGTTCAACTCACGGCGGACGTGAGTCTCACAGGAGTTGAAAATTGGTCGCCGATCGGTACCGACGAAAAGACTCCTTTCAAGGGCGTCTTCGACGGTAAGAGCCATAAGATCAGTGATCTCCTCTTCAAGGACTTCACAAAGACCAACGCGGGTCTGTTCGGCTACGTGCAGGGCGGCGAGATCAAGGACTTGACGCTTGACGGCTTCACCGATGTCGTCTCCTCCGAGAACGCAGGCGCTCTTGCAGGCTATCTCGACGGAACGAAGCTCTCGAATATCACCGTTACCTGCACAGACATCAGCTCCAACGACGCGATCCTGCAGGCAGCGAATGCGGGCGCAGTCGTCGGTGTCGCAAAGGGTGTCAAAGCGACGGGAATCACCGTTCATGGCAACGGGACGCTTGAACTTCAGGTCTCGGGCAGCACGGTCGGTGCGTTCGCGGGCAAGGTCGAAGGAACTACGACCGTTGCGGGTACCTTCCAGGTCATCCTCAAGGGCAAATATGACGAAACCTACGGCGGACTTGTCGGCGCTCTCGCGGAAGGCGCTAGGCTGAACCACGACGACGCGACAGTCACCCTTGTCGAGTACATCGCAGATGAGGTCGACCTCAAGGCATTCCGCACGAGCGTCAAAGAAGGCAACAATAAGAATTACGAAGGCTGGCTTGTTCTCCTCAAAGAAGGCACCTATGAATTAGGTACGATCGATCCTCTCGGCGGCACGTTCAAGGGAACCTTCCAACCCGCAGGCTATATTGTGGGGGGGGAGAATAACAGCAACGTCACCATCAAGTACACGATGGCGAAGGGCGAAGCAGCAGTCGCCGACTACACGGCGGGCTTCTTCGCAGAACTCAACGGTGCGACCGTTCAGGGCGTCTCCTTTGAGGCTACCATCACCGAAGCAGATGCAAAGGGTGTCGGCGTTGTCGCCGCAAACTCTGTCAACTCCACGATCACGAACGTAACGGTCAAAGCGACCGTTACGGGCGGGGTCTATGTCGGCGCCGTTGTCGGGCATGCAACGTCCACCACTTTGACGAACAACACCGTCACGGGTACGCTCAAGGTTCAGGACAACAAGCTCGGCGGACTTGTCGGCTACATCGACGGCGGCTCGACCGTTTCCCAGAACACGCTCGGCACCGCGGAAGCGCCCGTTGTCTTGACCGCTCTTAAAAACAATGCGGCAGAGGGCGCTGAAGAGAACGGCTACGGCATGGTCGGCGGTCTCATCGGCGGTGGCGGTGGAACAGGCTCCACGACCGTCAGCGAGAATACCCTCTATGTCACGATCGACGTGACCGAAGGGAATGCTGCATATCAGAAGTACACGGGCGCTCTTATCGGCAACCCCGGCAATATGACTTTCGACAAGAACACGGGTGCCGCAACGATCAAGGTTTCCTTCGGTACGGAATGGACCGAAAAGGGACTTATCGGCTTCACGAGCACGGAAGGCATCTATACCCTTGGGACAGAGGCGAACGCGAACACCGTGAAGATCGAATGGATCGAACCCGTTGCTAACGTGGACGGACTTAAGGCGCTTGCCACGAAAGTGAACAATGGCACCGATTCCTATGAGGGAAAGACGCTGCTTCTCACGGACGACCTCGACCTTGAAGAGAAGGAATGGATGCCGATCGGAAACGCCGCTCATAGCTTCATGGGCACCTTTGACGGCGGCAATCATACGATTTCCAACATCAAGGTTTCGAGCGGTTTGAAGTACCTCGGACTGTTCGGTATGGTCGGTAATGTCAATTCCGATGTGACACCCGAGATCAAGAACTTGAAACTCGGCGGATACAATGCTATCATGTGCGTGGAAAAAGATTCCGCTATGCGGAATGACTCCGGTCTCCTTGCCGGCTATGCCGCAAAGACCACGTTCACGAACATCAGCACGGCGGAGAACACGTCCATAGGTGTTACAGGGTTCTTCGGCAACTTCGAAACGTATTTCCTGTACGGTTGCTCGATCGGCGGACTTGTCGGCACATCGCAGACAAACACCTACAACAATATCCAGTTCAACCCGATCATGGGGAGCGTGAATGGCGCAGCGGGTATCTCCGTCGGCGGTCTCATCGGTCTTTCCATGGGTGATACGCTGAAGGATGTTACCGTATCCAACACGCACGTGCTCGGTGCGCTCAATGTCGGCGGTGTGATCGGCACGGCTTACCGTGACATCAAACTTGATAACGTCAAGGTTGTAAACGGTCACGTTGAGCTTACCGGAGTTGCGACATGGGGTCAAACGGATCAGGAGCATACTTTGGTCGGCGGTCTCATCGGTGCGGCGTATTCGGGAACGATTACGATCGAAAAGAGCGGATTTACGGGCAAGATCGAACGGGATCTTTACATCGAAACAGCCCTTGTAAATAACGGGCTTGTCGGCGGTGTCGCGATCATGTATTCGGGTGCCGTTGCTCCGAAGCTTACCGTCACCGATACTTCTGTTGATTTCACTGGAACCACCTATAAGTCGGTAGACGGTAAAGATGTGCCTGTAAACGTTGTCGTGAAGGGCGCTTACGATGCGGAAGGTACGTTTGTTCCCGCCGAATAAGGCAGAAAGACAAAACAAAGACCCGACTTGGTATCAAGTCGGGTCTTTTGCTACGGCGGCGTTTTGCGCTCAAGGCGCAAGAAGGACGTCGTTCTTTGTCGATTGCATGAAATTCTCGAAAATGCCCGCAAAACGCTTTGAATTTTCGGAAAAATATAGTACAATAAACTGGTGAAAATATGCGCTGTCCTTTTCGGCGGCATCGAGGTCAAATTATGGGACTTATCCGTTATATCAAAAACAGAGACGGCAGAAAGAGCCTCAAAAAGCTCAACAGAACTGCCGATGAAGTAGAAAAGCTCGCGCCCAAATACCAGGCGATGTCCGACAGCGAGCTGCAATCGCAGACAAAACTCTTCCGTGAACGCCTTGCGAACGGGGAAACGCTCGAACAGATCTTGCCCGACGCCTTTGCGGCGCTTCGGGAGGCGAGCGGGCGTGTCCTCGGCATGCGTCACTTCCACGTCCAGATCATCGGCGGCATCTGCCTCTTCCAAGGGCGTATCGCCGAGATGAAAACGGGCGAAGGCAAGACGCTCGTCGCGACCCTTCCTTCCTATCTGGAAGCCTTGGCGGGGAAGGGCGTCCACATCGTCACGGTCAACGACTATCTTGCCCGCCGTGACGCGGAGTGGATGGGGAAAGTCCACCGTTTCATGGGGCTGACCGTCGGCGTCGTTGTCCCCGGGATGAGCGACGACGACAAACGCGCCGCCTACAACTGCGACATCACATACGGCACGAACAACGAGTTCGGCTTTGACTATCTGCGCGACAACCTCAAGTCCGACTTAAAGCTCATGGTCCAGCGCGAGCTGAATTTCGCCATCGTCGACGAGGTCGACTCCATTCTCATCGATGAAGCGAGAACGCCGCTCATCATTTCGGGCAAGGGGGACAAGTCGTCCGAGCTGTATGCGCAGGTCGACCGCTTTGTCAGAACGCTCCACGGCGGCTTTGACGATGAACTTGAGGAAGCTCAAAACAAGAAGAAGAACGACAAAAAGGCGGGCGAGAGGAAGCTTGCCGAGGCGGAAGCGCTCGAATGGGACTATGTCATCGAACGCAAGGACAAGCAGGTCCAGCTCACCGAGTTCGGCGCAGCCAAGGCGGAAAAGTTCTTCGGCATCGAAAACATCGCCGAGATCGAGCACGCCGACCTCAACCATCACATCCAGCAGGCGTTGAAAGCGCACATGCTCTTCCACCTCAACGAGGAATACATCATCAAGGATGACGAGATCATCATTGTCGATGAGTTCACGGGTCGTCTCATGATCGGACGGCGCTATTCGGACGGTCTGCATCAGGCGATCGAGGCGAAAGAGGGCGTCAAGATCAGAGAAGAGAACAAGACCTACGCGACCATCACCTTCCAGAACTATTTCCGTCTCTACAAGAAGCTCTCGGGCATGACGGGTACCGCCAAGACGGAAGAGGGGGAATTCCGCACGATCTACTCCCTCGACGTCATCGAGATCCCCACGAACAAGCCCGTGCGCAGAGAGGACCTGCACGACAGGATCTTCTCCACCTTTGAGGGTAAGAAGAAGGCGATCGTCCGCGAGATCGCCGAGCGCCACGAGCTGGGACAGCCCATCCTCGTCGGTACCGTCTCGGTCGAGCGGTCGGAAGAGCTTTCCCGCCTCTTGAGAAGGAACGGCATTCAGCACAACATTCTGAACGCAAAGAACCACGAACGCGAGGCGGAGATTGTCGCACAGGCGGGCAGATACGGCGCAGTCACCATTTCCACCAACATGGCAGGGCGCGGCACCGATATTTTGCTCGGCGGCAACCCCGAATACCTTGCCAAGAAGCGTCTGCGCGAGGAAGGCGTCGAGCACGACGTCATCGAGCTTGCCACGAGCTACGCCGAAGTGGACGAAGAGACTCAAAAAGTCCGCGAAAGA
The DNA here is from genome assembly GCA_947626935.1 of uncultured Clostridia bacterium. GTDB lineage: Bacteria > Bacillota > Clostridia > Christensenellales > Borkfalkiaceae > Gallimonas. Next base: position 56,285 of record CANQUD010000007.1, read on the forward strand.
TACAACGAACTTTACGCAAAATATAAGGAACAGACGGACGCCGAGAAGGAAAAGGTCATCGAGGCGGGCGGACTCTGCATCATCGGCACCGAGCGGCACGAATCCCGCCGTATCGATAACCAGCTCCGCGGACGTTCGGGACGTCAAGGAGACATCGGCGCAAGTATCTTCTTCCTCTCCCTTGAGGACGACCTCATGGTCCGTTTCGGCGGCGAGAAGATGAAGCACATCTATGAGATGTCGAAAATGCAGGAGGACGAATGCCTTGAGAGCAAGCTTCTGACCCGTCTCATCGAGTATGCGCAGAAGCAGATCGAGGGCAAGAACTTCGCCACCCGTAAGAACGTCCTGCAATATGACGACGTCATGAACACCCAGCGTATGATCATCTATGCGGAACGCATGAAGGTCATCCGCGGCGAGGACGTCCACCAGCAGGTGCTCATGTACATTCCCGACTATGTGCGGAGCGTCGTGCGCACGGCTGTCAACATCGAGGATATGCCCGAAAAGTGGAATGAGGACGACCTCAACACCGCGCTCGAGCAAAAGGTCCTTCCGAAGGGCACCAACTTCATCACGCGTGAAAAGCTCGAAAAGTGGGAGTACGATACCGCGATCGACAAGATCGTCAAGAAGGCGACCGAATGCTATGAGGACAAGATCGTCCGCATCCGCGAGCAGACAAAGATCGATTTCGCCGATGTTGAACGCCGCATCCTTCTCCGCGTCGTCGACAGCAACTGGATCGACCACATCGACGCAATGGACCAGCTCCGCAAGGGCATCCGTCTTCAGGCGTATGCGCAGTCCGATCCCATCATCGCCTACAAGAAGGAAGGGCTTGAGATGTTCGACGAGATGGTCGAACGCATTCAGGAGCGCACGATCGCCATTCTGCTGAAGGCGGAAGTGCAAGTCCAGCAGCCTTCCGTACAGCGCATTCTTCCGACCGCAGCCCGTCCCGCAGCGCCCGCGCCCCAAGAAAAGGAGAGCGGAGAGACGCAAGAGCAGGAACCTGCCGAGAAGCCGCAAGGGGAAGAGGGGAAATTCGTGGGCAATCCCGCACAGCAGAACGCGATGTCGATGCCGACCGTCCCCGCCGAAGTCAACGTTGACGCGCTCAAGACGAGCGGCTCGGAGAAGTTCAACCCCGCGACCATGAAGAAGGCGAAGAAACCGGGTCCCAACGACCCTTGCCCCTGCGGAAGCGGACTCAAATACAAGAAGTGCCACGGAAAACCGTTCTGATCTGACATTTAACGGGCGGTTGCCAACAGGAAGGAGAGCGCAAAGCTATGTTCAAAGCAGACGATTACAGACTGAAGATCAAGGACCTTGAAGAGACGCTCGGCGAGGCGAAGTATGCCCTCGACATCGACAACCGCTATGCGCAGCTCCAGAATTTGCGCAAGGAGCAGGAAGATCCCGAAGTTTGGCAGGATCTGGAACGTTCCGCCAAGATCGGACGGGAGATCTCTTCCATCGAGAACAAGATCGCTTCCTACGAAAAGGGCAGAAAGGCGCTCGACGATGCAAACGAGATCATCGACCTCATCGAGGAGACGCAAGAAGAGGACCTTGTCCCCGAACTCGATAAGATGATCTCCGTTGCCAATGCCGACATCGAGGAGATGCGCGTCCGCGCCCTTCTCCGCGGCAAATACGACAATTCCAATGCGCTCCTCTCCATCCATGCGGGGGCGGGCGGCACGGAAGCGTGCGACTGGGTCTCCATGCTCTATCGCATGTATTGCCGTTACGCCGAAATGCAGGGCTATAAGACCTCGGAAATCGACCGTCTCCCCGGGGATACGGCGGGTCTCAAGTCCGTCGACTTCAAGATCGAAGGGGAGAACGCTTACGGATATCTGAAGGCGGAGATCGGCGTGCACAGGCTCGTGCGCATTTCTCCGTTCGACGCCAACAAGCGCCGCCAGACGTCCTTTGCATCCGTCGAAGTCATGCCAGAAGTCGACGACGACAACGAGATCGAAATAAAGGACGAGGACATCCGCATCGACGTGTACAGAAGTTCGGGTGCGGGTGGACAGAAGGTCAACAAGACCGAGACCGCGATCCGCATCACCCACTTCCCGACAGGCATCGTCGTCACCTGCCAAAACGAGAGGAGCCAGCTCCAGAACAAGGAAATGGCGTTCAAATATCTGCGCTCGAGATTGCTCGAGAAGCAGATCGAACAGCGTTTGGCGGACGAGGCTGCGCTCAAGGGCGAGACCAAAAAGATCGAATGGGGTTCACAGATCCGCTCATACGTGTTCTGTCCGTACACCCTCGTCAAGGACCACAGAACGGGCTTTGAGATGGGGGACGTGCAGGCAGTTATGGACGGCAACATTCAGGGCTTCATCATCGATTATCTGAAAAAGACTTGATCGGAACGAGAGTTTTTCAGTTATGGACCAACCGCTTATTCTCGGAATCGAATCCTCTTGCGACGAAACGGCTGCGGCAGTCATCCGCGGTCGTATTTTGCTGTCCGACGAGATCATCTCTTCCGCATCGGTGCAGGCGAAATTCGGCGGCGTCGTCCCCGAAATCGCCTCGCGTGCGCACAGCGATGCCGTCGATGAGGTCGTTACGCGTGCGCTCAATGCCGCAAATGTCCGAAAAGAGGAGCTTGACGCCGTCGCCGTCACCTACGGGGCGGGGCTGCTCGGCGCTCTTCTCGTGGGACTTTCCTTCGCAAAGGGGCTTGCGTACGGACTGCAGATCCCTCTCATCGGCGTCGATCACATCCGCGGACATCTTGCCGCAGGGTATCTGGAGAACGAAGCGCTCACGCCGCCCTTCATCACCCTGCTCGCGAGCGGGGGACATACGGCGATCCTCTTTACCAAGACGGAGACAGAGTTCGAAGTTTTGGGCGGCACGCTCGACGATGCGGCGGGGGAAGCGTTTGACAAGGTCGCCCGCGTTTTGGGGCTGCCTTACCCGGGCGGACCTCAAGTGGAAAAGCTCGCACGGGAGGGAAAAAATGTCATTCCCATGCCCAAGATGCTCAAGGGGATGGGCGGGTACGATTTTTCATACAGCGGACTCAAGACGCACATCATCAACTATGTTCACACCAAGGAGCAGAAAGGGGAAGCATGGTCAAGGGCGGACGTCGCCGCTTCCTTCCAGTCTGCCGCGCTCGACATCCTTGCAGAAAAGACGGTCGAAGCCGCAAAAGAGCGTCACATCGGCACGGTGACGGCGGGCGGAGGCGTCATCGCAAACGGATATTTGCGCGAGAAATTGCAACATGCCTGCGAAAAAGCGGGGTTAAAGCTCATCTTGCCCGCAAAGAAACACTGTACCGACAACGCCGCCATGATTGCCGCCGAGGGACTCATCCAGTATCGGGCGGGGAATTTTTCTCCGCTCTCCCTCAACGCTTGCGCTTCCATTCCGCTGCGGTGAGAACGCAGACACTCATACATAAATCCGACCCGATTGCAAAAACTGCAGTCGGGTATTTTTATGGGGAATCAAACCATCTATTTCAAAAAGCAGCCGCGGATCATTTCAACGAGCACGATCGCGGGTCCCAAGGAATGCGAGGGCGTCATCGGCAGATATGTGGAGACGGCGCTCTCCGACGACATGTACGGCGAAAGCACGTACGAGAAAGCCGAATGCAAGATGCTTTCAAAAGTCATTGACGGCGCCATTTCCAATGCGGGTCTTGACCGTGAGGAAGTGGATATGATCGTCTCGGGCGACCTTCTCAACCAGATCATCTCGGCGAGCTTTGCCGCCCGCGACTTCTCCGTGCCCTTCCTCGGCGTGTACGGCGCATGTTCGACGATGGCGGAATCCCTCGCCGTGGCGGCTGCCTTTGTCAACGGCGGGCTGTGCAAGCGTGTCGTTGCGGCGACGGGGAGTCATTTCGCCTCTGCGGAACGCCAATACCGCTATCCCTTGGAACTTGGCTGTACCCGTCCGCCCCAATCGCAATGGACGGTCACCGCGGCAGGCGCATCCCTCGTTTCCGACCGCGGCGACGGCGTCAGGATCACGGGCGCAACGCTCGGGAAGGTGGTCGATTTCGGTATCACGGACGTCAACAACATGGGCGCCGCCATGGCGCCCAACAGAGATATATTAGACCCATAGAGAGATGTCTATGGGCTTTTAACAACAAAAAATCACGAAAAAAGGAGGTCAAATCAGTAGACATCTATGCAAAAGGGCGTGAATTTTATTCACGCCCGATTTTACTATTAGGTGT